>NZ_JAWOCL010000138.1:0-64728 GCF_046483825.1 Sodalinema sp. | reverse complement strand
TATCACTCGAGAAGTCGGTCGCATCGAGGTCAGAGACCCCTTCAACAACAGCCAGGAACTGATTAGTTACCTTGTCTTTAATAATGGAATTCTCGCCATTCACTTCAATGTCAAGATCAGCAAAGGGGAGGCCATCAAGCATCAGCTTATCCTGACCGCGCACGAAGTTCTGAATGCGATCGGCATCCGTTAAGGCTTCGCCGCCGGTGGTGATATTATCGCTGCGGCGCGACATGGCAAAGGTATCTTGTCCTTCACCACCCACGAGAACATCAGCCCCTAAGTCTCCAGAGAGGAAGTTGCTACCGGCACCGGCGAACAGAGTGTCGTCCCCAGCCCCGCCATAGACCGTATTGTTGCCCTCTCCGGTACGAATAACATCGTTACCTTGGTTGCCGAAGAGGACATCATTGCCATTTCCGGCTTCGAGGGTATCATTGCCATCTCCCCCAGCGATGGTGTTGTCGCCAGAACCCCCGTCGAGGTTGTCGTCGCCTTCTCCTCCAACGATGAAGTCGTTACCACTACCGCCGAAAACGCTGTCATTGCCGAGATCACCCGAGAGATAGTTGTTCCCTGAATCGGCCCGGAGAACGTCATTTCCTTGACCGCCATATAGACTGTCATCGCCGCCACCGGCTTCGAGGGTGTCTTCCCCTTGGTTGCCGAATAACATATCTCGGCCAGAACGGCCCACAATGCTATCGTTGCCATCGCTCCCGGCGATGACGTTATCACCGCCAACGCCATCAATAATGTCATCACCAGACAGATCAGGTAAGGGTTCACCCTGAATATTTCCGCCGGGAATAATCAAATCTGCAATTAATGTGCCAATAATATTAGCCATGTTGTCCTCCACAGGTTTACACAAAGTTCTAGGCAGAAACACCCGTGGATTCTTTGGATTTTTCTAGGATGCACGTCAACTCTTTTAGTTTAATGCATTCTACTAGATTTAGACGAGTCATGTGTCGAAATTGTTTCAATCAATTCAATGATTCAATAGGCTTATTTTTACCTAAGCTTACATTGCTGTTGCTTGCAGCATACTGTTTTGAATTTGGAAGGCTTTGCCTAAACTGGCAATGGCTTCTTGATGTTGGTTCAACAAAGACAATAACTGACCCCGATTGTACCAAGCCTCGGATTGTTCAGGTTTGAGCTTGATCGCCCGTTCATAGGCATTTAGAGCTTCTTCATGACGCTCAAGTTTCTGTAATGTTGTACCACTGGCATACCAGGCTTCATAGGATTGGGGTTGCAGTTCAATGGCAGAATCGAAACAGTCTAATGCCTCAGGGTAGCGTTCGAGTTTTTCGAGTAAAATGCCCTGGTTATACCACGATTCTAGGTGATCTCGCTTGAGTTGTGTGACTTTTTGATACGAGGCGATCGCCTCGGTATGCTCTTCTAACTTCACTAAAATTGCCGCGCGATTATACCACACTTCATAGCGATTTGGGTTAATTTTACTCGCTTTTTCATAAGCTGAAATTGCATCCTGATAGCGCTTGATATTACTGAGGACATTGCCCAAGTTGTACCAAGCCTCAAACTTATTCGGTTGCAACTTAACCGCCTGGCGATAAGACGCGATCGCCTCGTTGAAATGCTGCATCCGATTGAGAATTGCACCGCGATTATGCCAAATTTCCGCACTTTTCGGCTGAATCTCCAAAGCGCGATCGTAGTTTTTCAACGCCTCATCCAACCGTTGCAACTTAGTGAGCGTATTGCCCCGGTTGTACCAGGCTTCATACTTGTCTGGGTTCAATTCTAAGGTGCGATCATAACTGTCAATAGCCTCAGAATAGCGTTGTAGGCGGCCTAAGGTATTTCCCCGGCCAAACCAGGCTTCCACGAGGCGATCGCGGCCCCCAGATTCCTCAGAAGTTTGATGTTCAATGGCATTATCAAAACTGACGACCGCATTGGCATAGCGGCCCGTGCGATAGAGTAGAGTCCCATGACGTAGCCAAACATCAGCATCCTGGGAGTCTAGGGCGATGGCCCGTTCATAGGCGGCGATCGCATCGGTCCATTGTTGAGTTTTCAGGAGTGCTTCGGCGTACTCCAGCCATCCCTGACGATGATCCGGTTGACGATTAACAAGGGCTTCATAATACACCAACCGTTCCTGAACCGAGGCCCCATCGGGGAGAGATAAGGGTTTTTCAGACTGGGTGGGGGCTTCCCTCGGCGGTGGTGGCGTTTCCTTCGTTGAAGCCGTTGACGCCGGAGTGTGTCTTGGCGGTTCAGGATTCGCCACCGCATGAGGGGCCGCAATGGGTAAGGTTCGGTTGGCTTCCTGAATCGCTTGAATCGCCGCCAGTCGCTGAGACACCCGATCAATTTTTTGCCGTAACTCCGGCTTCATAGACTGCAAAATCGCCCGAGGACTAATTTTGTTAATTTCTTTGAGTTTCGTGTCCTTAGCATCGTAAGCCTCCAACACCGCCACCTGCAACTGATGCAAACATTCATTGCGGATGCGTTCGACGTGATGCAATTGATCCATCTGTACCTCAATCTCTTGCGTCAAGCCATCGACTTGCGATCGCGCCTGCTGATGGGCCTCAATCATCTGCCGTTCGAGATCCTCCAACAAACGATTGGCCTTCTGACTCGACGCATCCAACTGGCCCTCCAAATCCCCCAACTGAGTTAAGCGTTGACGAACATCAGCCACCAACCGATCCAAAATACGATGACGAATCACCGCAAACGTGGCCAACGTCGCCAGAGGAGACAAGGCCAACGTCATCAACAGGGCCTGATACAGCGTCACATATTGACCAAAAAGATTCGTTTGGGCCGGATTATCCACCCCGGAGACATCGGCCATCATAAATTGTGGCTGATGCTGAGATTCTGGGTGACTCATCTCAGGAACGGCCATAGCCACCTCCGGGGCCAGATTCGAGTCAGCCGAGGTTTCTAAAGATGAATTCTCCAGAGAGGGCAGCATCGGTAACACCGACGGTTCGAGACTGCCCTCGGGTGCCAATAAGGCAGCAAGTGCAAGTAAAGTGTGAGTCCCCATAATCACCAGTCATCATGCCAAAGGTATCCCTTATCCTTACAAGATTAGCGGCGATTATCCGGAGATGGTCCTATCCTGCCGCCCGTTGGGCCACTAACTCTTTGAAGATGCCATACATATCAGCGGCGAACTTCTGAGGATTCCAAAGCGGGGCCAGGCTGTGAGGCTGTTTACCCTGTTCGAGTTGCGATCGCATCTGCTGACGAACCGCCTCATCCCGGCCCATACGCACGCCCCAATCAATATACTCATCCCAAGTCCAAGCCACGCCCAAATCCGTCCCAGCGGCTTTCATCAGCGAGTACGCCTGACGGCCAAACGACTGTTGCGACACCAAGGCCACCACCGGCATATTGAACCACAGGGCCTCAACAACGTGCGTCGCCCCACTATAGGGATAAGAGTCAATCAAAACATCGGCAAACTGATAAATCAGGCGATGTTCCTCTTCCGTCTGCGTGCGAGGGAGAACCCGGATACGATTCGTCCGCACCCCCTGACGGCGACATTCAGTTTTATAAATCTCTTCAATGGCCAACAAATCCCCCACCCGGCCTTTATAGAACAGAAGACTATCAGGAACCTGGGCCAGAATCTTAATTTGGGCTTCGACTAACTCCGGACAGAACTTATTCCCCGTAGCCACACAGAGGAACGCCACCTGATTCGGGGCGACGCGCATCGAACGCCGCAACACCTCACGATTCACGGCTTTAATGGGAAGTCCAGCGGTAGCGGCGAAGGAGTCGGGAAGGCGCACCACCTGTTCGATGTAATGTTCCTCAACGCCGGCCGGGTGGGTTTGCCAATCGCCGAGATAATAGTTCTTTGAGGTAATATAGGGCGCGTCAAAGCCTAGCCAGGTGAGACAAACATGGGCCGGACTGCTATAAAAGACCTCCGTATTGGGCATCACCGTCACCGAGTCCATATCCACCAAGACATCGAGGTTATCCTGGGCAATTTCTTGCAAAATCAGTTTCGCCTGGGCACCTTGAGGGCGGCTAAACTTCTCGGCGGCTTTCTCGAAGCGTTCGGTGAGTCCATCGCGGCCCATATCGCCGGTGACGTAGAGGAAAATATGGGGGGTAATCTTGCTGAGGGCCTCGATGATATCGACACTCAGCCAACCGACGGAGTGACGGCGGAAATGTTTGGAGAGGAAGCCAATGCGCAGGGGATGGCCGGGATTGGGGCGAGGACGAATGGGAATTTCGGCGTGTTTTTCGCTGTTGGCTTTGGCTTCGAGGTATTTGAGATAGAGGTGGGCTAAGGTTTTGGAGAGTTTGGCGTTTTTAGCCACGTCATCGCGGACGTGGGGCATATCAAAGGCCAGGTTGAGATAGAGACGTACCACCTCGTTGTAGGTGAGGGGATATTGCTGAATGGCGTCGTAGATGAGGGGTTCGACTTCGTTGAATTTGGCGATCGCCACGTCACTCACCCCAGAGTTCAGGTGAGATTTCATGGCCGCCAACAGGGCCATAATATAGTCTTTTCCGCTGACGTTTTCGCAAAACTTGAGGGACACGGCCCGAGCCGCCGCTTGATTTTTGGTGTTATAAATCTCACACAGCGCCCAATAGGATTCGGTTAAATCCGGCTGGAGTTCAACGGCTTTATGGAAGAGTTTAACGGCTTCTTCTTTTTTACCCTTGGCGTAGTATTTACCCCCCAAATGTTGATAGGAAATCCCGCCGCCAAATTTCGGGTCAAGTTCTAAGGCCCGTTGCCAACATTGGATGGTTTCGTCAACCTTGCCCATCCGTTCATAAACTTTGCCTAAATTCCAATGAATCCCCGGTAATTCTTGATTATAGGAAAGGGCTTTTTGATAGAGTTCTAGGGCTTGCTGGTTTTGGTTCTGGAAGAAGTAAATACTGGCGACATTGGAGTAGACTTCAGCGAAGTCCGGTTTGATGGCGATCGCCCGTTGATAAGCATTCATGGCCGCCGCACCATTTTTCTGCCCTAATAAGCCATTCCCCAAGGCTTTATAGGCTTCAGCATAGTCAGGTTTTCCTTGAACCGCTTTCCGTGCCGAATCAATGGCTTTGGCAAAGTTTTTCTCCTCTAAATACATCTCCGCTAACGTCAGATGCACTTCAGGAAATTCGGGATAAAGAGCTAGGGCTTGTTCATAGTAGCGTTGAGCGGTTTGCAGTCGTCCGGTATGTTCTTTAATAAAGTTACCGGCTTGAAAATCTAGGGCGGCAACCTCTTGATATTCTTCTAAGTGATAATGCCATTGGGCGCATTCTTCGTAATAGCGCAAGAAATAGGTAATCACCTCATTGAGGTTGTCCTGATACTCGCTATTGTCCGGGTCGAGTTCCAGGGCTTTTTTGAACTTCTCCACCGCCATTTGTGGCACACTATGCTGAATACAAGCTAAGCCAAAGCTGTTGTAATACTCAGCATTTTGAGGCGCCAATTTAACGGCTTTTTCTAAGTCCACCATCGCCTGATAGCTTTGGTGGTGATGATAGGCAATTTGCCCTAAATGGTAATGGGCAACTGCCGAGTTGGGGTCAATTTCTAGGAGTTTTTTATAGAGAAAAACGGCTTGGCGATAGTTTTCTTGCTCCCGAAAACATTGAGCTAACTTGAGCATTTCCTGGGTCCAAGTCTCCAGGTCTTTTCGCCGCAGATCTTCGAGGAGTAGATTGAGTTGTTTGCGGGGAGCCTCTAAATTGGGGTTAATCTCCACGGCCCGCCGGTAGGCCGCCGCTGCGTCGCCCACTCGCCCTTGAGACTGATAGACAGCCCCGAGATTATGATGATAACTGGCGACATTGGGGTCAAGGGCGATCGCCCGTTCCAAGAGGGTAACCGCCTGATCATAGTTCTGTTGCTGATAGGCGAGGGTTCCCAATCCTTGGCAAGCATCGGCTTGGTTGGCATCATACTCTAAGGCCCGTTCATAGAGTTGTTGGGCCTGGCTGATTTTGCCGAGACGATGATAGGCTCGTCCGAGTTGGATGAGGTGATTGAGGGCGACTGGGCGATCGCGATCGACACAATCGAGCCAAGCGCGGGTAAAATTCTCCTGAAGGGCGTTGCTGTCGGGATCTAACAGCAATCCCTGACGATAGTGGCCCAGACTTTGATCGAGGTTCCCCTGGCCGCGATAGGCTAGGCCCAGGGTATTGTAATAGGCGGCATTGCTATTATCGAGGGTGATGGCCTGTTGAACTTGCTCAATGGCGCGATCGTACTGTTGCTGTTGATAGGCAATCATCCCTAACCCATGTAAGGCCGCCGCCTCCTGGGGGGTCTCCGCTAAGACTTGCCGATATAACTGTTCTGCACGTTCGACCTCTCCCGTCCGGTGGGACGCGATCGCCGTCGCTATACTAACACTCATCCCCTGTCTTCTTCCTCCTTTAAATGTCCCGGTTTCGGCGTGACGACTCTCTACGAATCAACCTCTACGACTGAAGTTTTAATGACGTTCTAATGAACGTTCTAATGAACGTTCTAATCACGTTCTAAAATTCCCCTGGATTCCCTAACCACTGGTAACTAAACTGCGTTCAGGAATCGAGGCGATGGGTTGTGGTTCAGGAAACTTCCCTTGGGCCACCTCTTGCATTAACTCAATGTGACGGGGAAGTAGAACCGAGTGAGCATAATTCTCCAATACCGTCTTGCGAGCATTTTCCCGAATATGGGCCATGCGAGTTGGATGTTCCAAAACATCATGGACGCGATCGGCGACTTGCTTCGGTGAGAAGAAATCCACCAGGAAGCCATTTTCCCCATCGCGAATCACCTCACGCACCGGGGCCGTATCTGATCCCACCACCACGCAGCCGGTGGACATCGACTCAATCATGGACCAAGACAAGACAAAGGGACGAGTCAGATAAATATGAGCATCCGAAGCCTGCAACACCTTGAGATATTGGCCATAGGGCAAGGTTCCCACAAAATGCACCCGCGACATATCCAACGGAACTTTCGCTAACATCTGTTCCTTATAGGTTTGTCCATTGGGGAGGGATTTCCCATAACAGACCCGTTCCGAGGCCACCACGACTACATGACAGTTGGGGCGTTTTTCTTGCAGATAGGCGATCGACTCGATAAACTCCGGGAAACCGCGATAGGGTTCCATCCCCCGTGAGACGTAAGTCACCACTTCATCGGCCCCGGACAAATCCAGGTTCGGTAACACCAACTTCGCCCCCGGATTGGGTTTAAAGAACTCCGTATCCACGCCATCGTGCATGGCCGACATTTTCCGCTGGAACTCATGGGGAAATTGTGACTTCTGCCATTTTGTGGGCGAGAGTCCCCAATCACAGGAGTATAAATCCATCAAAATTGGGGCATTTTTGACGCGGATTTTCGCCTCGTCATCGGGACTGAGGGGGTCAGCGGGGTCAAAATCAGCATCGGACCCATGCGCCCAGTAGAACCACTCAAAATAGCACATTAACTTGCTATCGGGGAACACATCTTTAACAAACAGTGTGGGTCCCCAGCCGGAGTGACCATAGACTAAATCGGGGACAAAGCCTTGACTTTTGAGCGCCAACATGGTACGGTACACCGCCTGTCCATGGAGAACGGCACTTTCAAGGGGCCGAACATAATGGTGGGTTTCGGGCCGAGGGTCGCGACTGGGGGTAAACAGGGCTTTTTTTACGCCGGGAATTTTCCATTCCGGGCGTTCGTTTTTCGTGCCAAAGACGACCTGATTATTGGGATCTCGCCCCAGGATTGTGGCGACATGGCGGAACTGGGCGGGAAAGTTCGGATGTAGGAATAGGACACGCATTGCAACTGCTGTTAAAGATTTCCGATGACCGGGGTTGTTTAGGATTTACGGCTGGGGCGCAACCATTTCGGTACAGTTTCCCTGGGCGTTCATCCAGAGTACGATAGGCGATAGGCAAGAGGCAAGAGGGGGGAGGGAACGGGGAACAGGGAACAGGGAATAGGCAATAGGCAATAGGCAATAGGCAATAGGCAATAGGCAATAGGCAATAGGTAGGATGCGTCCCGGCATCGGTTCGGTTTATGACCTAGACCCATCGCTTCAAACTTGCCGGAACGCATCATTTCGGTAATAGGCTACAGTTTTCACCAACCCCAGTTTTGGTTGAGGGCAGCAAACAGCCGCTGGTTATGGGGTCGAAAGGTCTCCTGTAACTGCTGTTGGATAGACTGGCTGACGTGAGAATAGTTCCCGCTGTTGAGGCTGGGAAAGTCGGTTAGGGTCAACTCGGGCAGGTTGAGAAACGCTAGCATCCGGTTTAGGGTCACTTGGGGTTGCTGATAGAGGTCGTCGCTATGGAGAATCAGAAGTTGGGATTTGGGGAAGTGCGCCCACCAGCGTTGCAATTGTTGCAGATAATAGCCCCGTGTGACATAGCTATGGTGTTGGTAGGCGTAGCTGTGATAGTGGGGATTTGCCTCCAGTTTTTGGGCTTCTCCGGCTAGACGGGTGGGTTCTTGGGCTAAGGCTTCTTCTAGGGGCAGGGTTTCGAGTCCTTCTTTGATGGCATGGTAGTAGTGGGAGATGGCCCGGTCGACGGGGTTTCGCAGTAGGGCAATGAGTTTCATCTCGGGAAAGTCAGCGGCGACGCGACGGGGAACGTCGGGATGAACGATGTAGTAGGGACTGGCTTCGCCGTTGAGAGTGGGTTCGTCGGTTTTGGGGAATTGCTGTTGATACCAGGACAATCCTTGGGAGTAGTGCAGGTCAAAGTAATGCACTTCTTTTTGAGGTGCAACTTGAATTTGAGGATGTTGATTCAGGTAATGTAGGGCGGAGGTGGTTCCGCCTTTTTGAGTGCCAATGATGAGGAAGTGGGGCATGGGGGGGGAAGGCAAGAGGCAAGAGGCAAGAGGCAAGAGGCAAGAGGGGAACCCACCCCTAACCCCTCCCAAGAGGGGATGGCAAGAGGCAAGAGGCAAGAGGGGAACCCACCCCTAACCCCTCCCAAGAGGGGATGGCAAGAGGCAAAAGAAGGGAACACCGGAACAGGTAAGGGGTTAGGAGACGGGGGAGGGGAGGACGCTGTTGAGGGCGGCGGCGGGGCCGACGAGGCTGATGTAGGGGTCGATGAAGTAGCGGCTGGCGACTCGTCGGGCTTCTTCGGCGGTGACTTGGGCGATCGCCTCTGGGAACATCTCGTCAAACTCTATCCCTAAGCCGAGGGTTTCGTACCAGCCTAAAATTTGGGCAATTTGGGAGTTGGTCTGTTTTCCGAGGGCATATTGCCCCAAAAGTTTGTTTTTGGCGGTTTGTAGTTCGTCGTTGTGGAGATATAAGGCGGTTAGCCGCTCGACTTCGACTCGTAGGCCTTCGACGGCGATCGCCGTATTTTGGGGCGCGGTTCCCAGGTACACGACAAACTGCGATTTGTCAAGTCTTGTGGGATAAAATGCCGAGACATCATAGGCCAGTCCTCGTTTTTCCCGCAGTTCGACAAACAGGCGACTGGAGAGACCATTGCCGAGATAGGTATTGAGGAGTTTGAGGGCGGCGTATTCGGGGGGAATCTGATGGCCCTGTTTCAGGAGGACGGAGGGGGCGAGGTAGCCCAACATGACGATCGCCTGTTGGGTGTCTTGGGCGGTTTTGCAGACGGTCGGCCGGGGGGTGAGGCGGGGTAAGTCCACTAGGGGAATTGGTAGAGGCGGCGCGGTCCAATCTCCAAAGGCGGTGTCTAGGGCGGCGATCGCCTTGTCCAAGTTCCAGCAGCCGACTAAGCTAATCACGAGATTATCGGGGCGAAAATAGGTCCGGTGGAAGTTCTCCAAATCCAACCGAGTCAGTCCCGGTACAGTATTCTCTAATCCCAGGGTGGATACCGCATAGGGATGGTCTTGATACATGGCCTCTCGCAATTGGGAAAAGGCGATGGAGAAGGGTTGTTCTTTCTGGGCGCGAATGGCTTGTAGGGTGAGGCGTTTTTCGAGTTCGACTTCGGCTTCTGGGAGGGCCGGCGATCGCAACAGTTGGGCGCTGAGGTTAAGAATCTCCTCAAAGTCAGCCGAAACGGTTTTGAGGCTAAACAAAAAGTAATCGTTGGTGGTTTCGGCCCCTAAACTCGCCCCGACGGATTCGACTTGTTCAGCAATATCCATCGAGGAAAGGTTCCCCGTCCCTTTTGTCATCACGGAGGCTAGTAGATGGGAGAGTCCGAAGAGATGGGGAGGTTCGCAGCGCGTCCCGGTTTTGACAAAAAAACGAGCCGTCATGATATCGGCGGTGGGATTTTCCACCAGGATGACGGTAATCCCGTTATTGAGAACGACGCGGTGTGCAGACATAAATTCGGGGGACTCGAAGGTAAACAGTTCGCAACAATCAAACCCCATCTAGGCTATCACTGTTCGTTAACGCCGATGGTAACAACGTAGTTGTCCAGGCTTAGATACTGTCGGGCGATTTGACGCAGGTTATCGGGTTTGAGGGCTTGAATCCGTTGAGGATACTGGGTGGCCAGATCAGCACGACTGAGGGTTTGATAGTAGCCATAAAGGCCCGCGAGTTGGGCGGGGGTTTCGGTGGAGAAGGCGTAGTCGTTGCACAGTTGTCGTTGCGCCCGGGCCAGTTCCAGGGCCTCGACGGGGATTTCGCGTAATTGATGAATTTGATGCAAACTGGCTTGTTCGACGGCTTCGAGGAAGGGGACCTCCAGCCAAGCACTGATGGTAAAGAGGCTGGAGTCTCGTTGCAGGGAGAAATAGCTAGTAATGCCCTGGACCCATTGACGCTGTTCCCGCAGTTCGCGCACGAGACGGGAGGAACGACCGCTGGCGAGAATCATGGAGAGGAGATCTAAGCCATAGGCATCGTCGAGATGGTCAATACCGGGACCGGTCCAGGTGAGGTTGAGGCGGGCTAATTCTAGGCGTGGAAAGGCCAGTTCCCGCCGCCGTACGCCGTGAATGGGCGGTTCTGGGGGAATGATGACTTGGGGACAGCCAGGATTGGGCAGAAAGTCTTGGAAACAGTGATCGATGCGATCGAGGGCTTCGAGTTCGGAGATGCCCCCTACGACAGCGATGGTGAGGTTTTGGGGTTGGTAATGGCTGCGATGGAATTGCCGTAAGTCGGCCGGCGATCGCCCTAAAAGGCTTTCTTGAGTTCCCAAGACGGGACGGCGATAGGGATGATGCTGATAAACGGTGTCGAGGGTGGCCTCAAATAGCAAGTCATCAGGATTATCCTGACTTTGGCGGATTTCCTCAAAGACCACCTCCCGTTCCCGGAAAAACTCATCCTCTGGGATAGCGGCATGAAGGAGAAGTTCTGAGAGGAGGGGTAGGGTGTCGCTAAAGTAGGGGCTGGCTGTGGTGATAAAGAAATGGGCGTAGTCGTAACTGGTGGCGGCGTTGGTCAGTCCGCCACAGCCTTCGATGGCGGCGTCAAAGTAACCGGGGGCGAGGCGATCGGTTCCCTTAAAGATGGCGTGTTCGAGAAAATGGGCCATCCCGGACCACTCATCGGGTTCGACTCTGGCCCCGGCCTTAACCCAGACATCGGTCACGACGACGGGACTATGGGGGACATACTGATGCACAACGGTGAGACCATCGTGACGTTCAAAGGTGCGGGCAGGACAGTTACTATCACTGACTACTCGGGAAATGCTGGAAGTTTGAGTTTGGGGCATGGTTCGCAAGCGCCTTATCGCCAATACGCGGGCTGTGGGACGACACACCTGGGAGTGCACTCTCATCGTCGTTCATCGCGAAACCCAACGTTTTTATTTACCCTAACTCGTTTTTGTGCCTCAGTTAGCTATTTTAACTACAAATGATGTAATTCTTTAGGGAAGAAGGGGAAGAAGGCAAGAGGCAAGAGGCAAGAGGCAAAAGAAGGGAATAGGGAATAGGGAAGGGGTATAATAACCCCCCTCTTGCTTCTTGGGAGGGGAGGGTAAGGGGCAAGAGGGGGGTGTTGGGCTTAATGTTAGAGTTTGAGCATGGCCATGAAGGCTTCTTGGGGAACGTCTACGGTACCGATCGCCTTCATGCGTTTCTTCCCTTTGGCTTGTTTCTTCAAGAGTTTCTTCTTGCGAGAAATATCGCCGCCGTAGCATTTGGCTAAGACATCTTTGCGAAGGGCGGGGATGCGTTCGCTGGCGATGATGCGGCTACCAATGGAGGCTTGTAGGGGAACTTTGAACTGATGGCGGGGAATCAACTCTTTGAGTTTTTCGACTAAGGCCCGCCCAACAGGATAGGCTTTATCTCGGTGGACGATGACGGCTAGGGCATCGACGGGATCGCTGTTGACCATGACATCGAGACGCACCAGGTCGTTTTCACGGTAGCCAATCATCTGATATTCCATGCTGGCGTAGCCGCGCGATCGCGATTTGACTTGATCGAAAAAGTCCGTCACCACTTCGGCGAGGGGCAATTCATAAATCAATGTGGTACGGGTGGGGGTGAGGTATTTCATGTTTTTGAACTCGCCGCGACGACCTTGGCAGAGTTCCATGAGGGTCCCGACGTACTCTTCGGGGGTAATCAAATCTACGCGAACGTAGGGTTCTTCGATTTTCTCGCGCTGGACGGGATCGGGCATCAAACTGGGGTTGTCGATGTTGATCATGTCGCCGTCGGTGGTGGTGACGTGATAGACCACGGAGGGGGCGGTGGTGATTAAATCCAGGTTATACTCCCGTTCGAGGCGTTCCTGGATAATTTCCATATGGAGGAGGCCGAGGAAACCGCAGCGGAAGCCGAATCCCATGGCGCTGGAGGTTTCGGGTTCGTAGTTGAGGGAGGCGTCGTTGAGTTTGAGTTTTTCGAGGGCGTCCCGCAGGTCTTCAAATTGGTCGGAGTCGGTGGGGAAGAGGCCACAGAAGACCATGGGTTTGGCTTCGGTGTAGCCGGGGAGGGGGCTGTCGGCGGGGGCTTTGGCGAGGGTGATGGTATCGCCGACGCGGGCATCTTCGACGGCTTTGATGGCGGCGGATAGATAGCCGACTTCTCCGGCGTGGAGGCTGTCGACTTGTTGTTGGGTGGGGCAGAGAATCCCGATTTCGTCGAGGTCAAATTCTTTTTTGGAAGCCATGAAGCGGACGCGATCGCCCTGATTGAGGGTTCCGTCCATGATGCGGAAATAGACGATGACGCCGCGATAGGGGTCGTAGTAACTGTCAAAAATCAAGGCCCGCAGGGGTTCGTCAACGGTATCCTGAGGCGGTGGCACTTGATGAACTAGGTATTCGAGGATTTCGGGGATGCCGATTCCTTCTTTGGCGGAGGCGTGGATGGCTTCGGAACAGTCGAGGCCGACGACTTCTTCGATTTCTTCGATGACGCGATCGGGTTCGGCCCCAGGGAGGTCAATTTTGTTGAGAACGGGGATGATTTCTAGGTCGTTTTCCAGGGCGAGATAGACGTTCGCCAGGGTTTGGGCTTCGACGCCTTGGGAGGCGTCGACGACCAGCAATGCCCCTTCACAGGCGGCGAGGGATCGGGAGACTTCGTAGGAGAAGTCCACATGCCCAGGGGTGTCGATGAGGTTGAGGACGTAGCTTTGGCCATCTTTGGCGGTGTAGTTCATCCGGGCCGCCTGAAGTTTAATGGTGATGCCCCGTTCCCGTTCCAAGTCCATGTTGTCCAGGAACTGTTCTTTCATTTTCCGCTGTTCTACGGTTCCGGTGTAGGACAGCAGGCGATCGGCCAGGGTGGATTTGCCGTGGTCGATGTGGGCAATAATTGAGAAGTTGCGGATGCGGGAAACGGGTACGTCGGTCATATAGGTGTTGGAGTAGCAGAGTTAGGATGAGGACGCAGAACCGGTGGTGTGACCGATTGCTTTACATATTTTAGTCGGTTGCTGGGGCTGTGGGAAATTGGGGCATGAGATCGCGGCTGAGATCATGGCAAAATGAGCTTGAAGAGTTTTGGGGCGATCGCCGCCGGCTCTTTGACCCCTTCATGGTTTCACACGCTTTTACATCATCATTATGACAGGACTCGACGGAGAACTACGCACGACTCAAGAACTCCTCAAACGCTACGCTGCGGGGGAACGCGAGTTTGAGCAGGTACGGCTCAGTGGTGCGGATTTACACAATACGATTTTGCATGGCATTGATTTAAGTGAGGCCATTCTCAATCAGGCGAATCTCAGCCGCGCGGATTTGCGGGGGGCGGATTTGAGTTGGGTGGATTTGAGTGGGGCCGATTTACGGGGGGCGGATTTGCGCGGCGCGATTCTGACTCGGGCGGATTTGAGTGGGGCCAATCTCAGTCATGCGAATTTGTTGCGGGCGGATCTGAGTTTGGCGAATCTTGAGGAGGCGAATTTGAGTGAGGCGATTCTCCCCGATGGCACGATTCAAGGGATGATTACGCCGTTGGAGGAGGAGGACAGCGAGGATACGAGCAGTACGGTCTTGCGGTTGTACTATAACCCGGTGTCTTGGAATGCGCGTCGGGTTTGGATCGCGCTGCTGGAGAAGGGTATTTCCTTTGAGTTGGTGCGTCTGAATTTAGATGGGGATCAGCGATCGCCCCAGTTCCTGGAGGTCAACCCCTTTGGCCAAGTTCCGGTTTTGGTCGATGGTGAGTTTAGGGTCCTCGAATCGTTGGCGATTCTGGATTACGTTGAGGCGATCGCCCCCTATCCTCCCTTATTACCCCGAGAACCGAAAGCGTTGGCGACGGTACGGATGATTGAGATGTTGACGGTGAATGAGTTGTTACCGCGACTGATGCCGCTGATGCGTCATGAGTTTGGGGAAACCCGCCTAGATTCGTCGGCGCTAATGGGCGTGCATGAATCCCTAGATGAGGTGCTAAGGGTCTTTGAAGAGACGTTACAGGGACGACCCTATTTTGGGGGAATTGCTCTGAGTATGGCGGATATTGTGGCGGGTACGGTGATTCCTTGGTTGCCCCGTTTGGGCCATCTGTTACCGAAGTTCCCCCAGTTACAAGGCTGGTGCGATTTATTGCACCAACGGCAAACTTGGACTCAAACGGAACCGACGGAGGGGGAACTGGCTGCGGCTGAGTCTCATCTCCGGCAACTCTTGGCCGCGACCTAGCCGGAAGAGGGCGATCTTAAAGGCACGCCCCCATTTTGTTTCTTCCCCTCTTGGGAGGGGTTAACGGTGGGTTGTCCGGTGTTGGGGGGTTCCCTATCTATTCCCTTTTGCCTCTTGCCTCTTGCCCCTTGCCTCTTGCCCTTCCCCTTCCCCCCATCGGTCCTAAATAGTTCTGGAGGTAGGGGGAAAAGACTTCGTAGATGAGGGTTAGGGGTTGTCCGTGATGCCAAAAGAGGTAGTGACGACCCCAGAAGGGGCCAGACTCGTTAAAGGCCTGTTCTAAGGGCTGGGAATGCCCGTAATAGATGCCTTGCACGTCGCGATAGAGTTCGGCATGGATGCGGGAGAGGTTTTCCCAGATGGGGAGGGAGCGGTTTTGTAGGTAGTCGTCGATATGACGGGTTTCCCACCAGGAGGTGGCGTAGGCTAGTCGTTGCCCGGAGGCGGTGCGTAGCCAAACTTGTCGCCGCAGTCGGGGACTGGGAACGGCTTGGATGAGATCGGGGGCGCCATCTGCGTCTGTGCCAATGGCGGACATATCAATGACATCAACTTCTGTGGGTTCTCCGGTGAGGAGCCGTAGGTGACGGGTGGGGGAGCCGTCGCCAAGGAGCAGCATTTGCCAGGCGGGGGCGAGTTGCTGGTGGGGTAGGCCATTGCGAACCGCGTCTTCTCCCCCATGCCAAATCAAATCAAGGGCGTTCCAAGTTCGGTAGGCATCGGCGCGATCGGGATACTCGAACGTCGCAGTCAATTTCCTTAACATAACTTAACTTGCAGTTTCTATCATAGCGTTGTTCGTTCGATCGCTCGGTGTGTGGCCAGGATAAGGGGCGAAATCTAGGTTAGGCTTAAAGGGGGCCGCCTTTCCTGAGCGCTGTTTTGAGCTGTGACACGGCAGCTGTTCTCGGGAAGTTTCCCCAAGTCATTGGCTTAATCAAAAAGTTCTGAATGTTTGACGCTGACTGGGTTCAACGTTTTTCTAAGTTGATTGCACGTCATACGGGGCTGCTGATGCGTCCCCAAGACGAGCGCAATTTGTGCAAGAAATTAGAGCAACGGCTAACGACGTTGGGATTTTCGTCTCCGTCGCCCTATTACGATTTGCTACGTTGCGCGGTGGAGAATCCCTTAACGGTGGATCGCCAGACGACGGCGAGTCGGCGAGAATGGACGCTTCTGATTCGGCGTTTGGTGGTGACGGAAAGTTATTTTTTTCGCGATCGCGGTCAGTTTGAGTTGTTGCGATCGCGTCTGCTGCCAGAAATTTTAGTCAAACAACGCAATATCGCGGCCCAAACGGGGGAACGTCCTCAGTTAAAAATTTGGAGTGCGGCTTGTGCGTCGGGGGAGGAACCCTATTCTCTGGCGATTGTGTTGTGGGAACTCCTCAATGATCGCGATCGCTGGGATTTACAGATTATCGGCAGTGATATTAATGATGAAAGTTTGGCCCAAGCCAAACGGGGTGAATATAGTGCTTGGTCATTTCGTCAGGTGGAGTCTTCGATCAAAACTCAGTATTTCCGCCAACAGGGCGATCGCTACATCCTCAACCCCGAGATTCGCCGCCTGGTGACGTTCAACCGGGTCAATCTCGTTAGTGATCCGCTACCGGATGCCAATCTAAATCTCTATGATCTCGACTTGATTCTCTGTCGTAATGTCTTTATCTACTTCGATCGCGCTTCGATTGAACGGGTCTTGGATAAGTTCTATCACAGTCTCGGCTTAGGGGGCTATCTGATTGCGGCTCATGCTGAACTCCAAGGTGCGGGCCACCATCAGTTTCATAGCCAGTTGTTTCCTCAATCGGTGGTCTATCAACGCTGCGATCGCCTCGAACGCAACCGCCTTCTCAACCGTCCTCCCAAAGCGACAACGGTATCACGTTGTCAATCGCCCCCCACTCCCACACCGTTGCCGATTCTCCCGAACTCTAGCCAACCTTCCAGCTTCAGAACAGCACCGTTGCCCGTCACCTCCCCCCCTTCCCCAGTGGTTCCCATCCCGCCACCCCGGCCAACTCCCGAGGTGAGTCATCCTCAGTGGCAAGATGCCCGACGCCATTTTCGCACCTCTGCCTATCACAAGGCCATTCACTGTGCTGAGAGGAGTCTCTCGGACAACCCCCGTCATATCGACGCCTATTTGCTGATTGCCCGGGCCTATGCCAATCTAGGAGAGTACCAAAAAGCGGTTTATTATTGCTTACAGGCTCTCGAAATTGATTCGTTGGCGATCGCGCCTCATTATCTCTTGGCTCATCTCTATGAGGCTCAAGGCAACATCAACCGCGCTAAACGCATTTTAAAGAAAATTGTTTATCTTGCTCCCAAAATGCCGTTAGCCTATTTAGAACTCGCGCAAATCTATCGCCTCGAAGGGGATACTCGACGAGCCGATCATATGGAAGGGAGTGCCATTCAAATTCTGCGATCGCTCCCTCCAAACACCCCCATGGACGTTGACTCAAAACTCACCGCTGGCGACCTGTTACAACAACTCAATATCTGTTAATTCCACCCCCCAGGCTCTTCCGATTTTCTGACACTTATGGATTTGTCTCCCTATTTATTATTTGACATTAATCGCAACCATTATGCGATTCACGCCAGTGTTGTCGAGGAAGTCTTTTTTCTCCCGGAACTGACTCCCATTGCCGAAGCTCCCCGAGACATTGTGGGAATGTTCAACCTGCGCGGAACCATTGTTCCGGTGTTCGATCTTCCCCGTCGTTTAGGACACCGCCGTCAGCGTTATCAGTTAAGCGACAGCTTAATCACCATTAACCAAGGAGACACAGTTTTAAC
The DNA here is from genome assembly GCF_046483825.1 of Sodalinema sp. Taxonomy (NCBI): domain Bacteria; kingdom Bacillati; phylum Cyanobacteriota; class Cyanophyceae; order Oscillatoriales; family Oscillatoriaceae; genus Sodalinema; species Sodalinema sp. The sequence goes on along the minus strand of NZ_JAWOCL010000138.1, from coordinate 46,831 downwards.
CTTTCTCGTCAATCATGTCCGAGAAATTGTCCAAATCAATCCTAACGACATTACCCATAAATTTGCCTATCAGGATGCAGATGAGTCCTCAGGAAATCCAGATTCATCAACCGCTGAATCTTCAACTCTGCCAGCCAAGCATCTGCAACGCCATAAACGTTTTTTAAAAGGAGTCGTTGAATTTGAAAATCGTTTAGTTGCCATTCTCGATGAACAGGTCATTCTCCGCGAAGTCCGTCAAAAAATCCCCCAAGACGAAGAGTTGGCCGATGAATCTGGTAATATCCTTGAACCGGCCGAAGCTGAACCCGACCAGGTTCAATTTTGCCCCGAGGCCACGCTTGAAGAACAAGATATCTTCCGTCAACGGGCCAACAGCTTACGCATTCCCACTGAAACGGCAGACTTAAAACAAGTCTTGTCCTTAGCCGTGGTGGCATTAGAAGGGGAGTATTTTGGCATTGACTTACAGCTTGTGCGTGAGTTTACGGATTTGCGTAACGTGACACCCATCCCCTGCTGTCCCCCCCATGTGGTGGGGAATATGAATCTACGGGGTGAAATCCTCACGTTAGTCCGCATTAACGACTTTCTAAACCTTCAGCCAACGTTATCGGACGACGATCCCAGCCAAATGTCAAGCCAACGAGCGGTGGTGGTACAAGTTGAGGATATGGTGGTGGGGATTACCGTCGATGAAGTTTTCGATGTGACACCTGTTGATCCCACTCAAATCTCGCCGATGCCCACGGCCATTCGAGCGAGTTCGGATGAGTACTTGCAAGGTACAATTCTTTATGAGGCAACAGCCCTGACGATTTTAGATATCTGCAAACTACTCAGTCAGGGTAAATTAGTTGTGGATGAAGAACCCTAGTTGTTTAATTTAGTCGGTTCAGCGGACTATTTCAGCGAATGGGCAAGGCCCGTCTCTCTAGCGACTACCGTTTAAATACCTCAGTGCAGCATCGCCAAACCTATGGGCAATTCTTTACTCCCCCAGCTTTGGCAAAACTCATGTTGAAATGGGTAATTCAGCCGCAACCGCAAATCATCTTAGATCCTGCTTTTGGTTTGGGTATCTTTTACCGACAATTTTTGACGTTGCAAGGAGATAATCCGGCGTTATCTTCACAATTTTTTGGCTATGATATCGACCGGTTGATTCTGTCCTACTGCCAAGATATCGCATCGGACTTATCTTTAATACTTGTCAATGCGGATTATTTAACTGCGGATATTGCTGGGGTAGATGCTATTATTTGCAACCCACCTTATATGAGGTTTCAAAAGTTTTCTGATCGAACGTCGATTCTCGCTAATTTGGAGATGAAGCTGGGCTATAAACTCCCTGGTCATTCTAATCTTGCTTCCCTATTTCTTGTGAAGTCTTTGGCTGAACTCAATCCGGGAGGTCGCCTTGCTTTTTTGATGCCGTTTGAGTTTTTTAATACAGGATATGGAATCCCAGTCAAACAAAATTTAGTGGAAAATAATCTGCTAAAACATATTATTTTAATCAAGAATGAGCGAGATTTATTTCCTGATGCTTTGACGACAATTTGTCTTTTATTATGTGAAAATAATGGTCAAGATGAGTTGATTAAATTCAGTCATGTTACAACTCAGGAAAACCTCGATGAGATTGATGATCTAAGCCAGCTTGAGTACAGTCAACGTGCAGCGGCTCAGTTGCCCTCACAGCAAAAATGGTCACCGCTTTTGGAGTCTCCTCGGGATAGTCATATGATTCCGGAGGGGTTTTATGATTTGTCGAGTTATGGTGCATTTAAACGCGGAATTGCGACCGGAGCCAATGCTTTTTTTATTCTCAAACCTTCTCGGGTTAAAGAGCTTAATTTAGCGGCAGACTGTTGCTCTCCTTGTATTTCTAAAAGCCATCAAATTCAAGACTTTGTTTTAACAGATGATGGCTTTTTTCGGCTCGTTCAATCTGACCAAGCTGTCTATTGTTTGAATGTTCTAACGACGAGTCATCCTGAAGTTAAAGCCTATATTGAGTTTGGGGAACGCTGTCGGTTTCATCAGCGGTATCTGACGAAACGGCGACATCCTTGGTATAAATTGGAAACACGCCAGCCTGCTCCTTTATTAGTGGGCGTCTTTCATCGAGGTCGTTTTAAGGTGATTCGTAATTTTTCGGATGCCCTAAATTTAACCTGTTTTCATGGGTTTTATCCAAATCTGTTGGGACTGAATTGGCTTGATCACATTTTTGTCTATTTCATTAGTGATCTCGGCCAGAAGCTGGTTAAACTCAATCAACGTCAGTATGGGAATCGTTTAGATAAGTTTGAACCGGGAGATTTAAACCAAAGCCGGGTTCCGAACCCGGAGCAGTTGGGGAGTTTGGATAAGGCGGCGGTGGCCAGGGTTCTTAAGCTGGCTGAGGTGGATCGGTTTGGGGCGATCGCCTTAAGTAATCAGCTCATGGACACGATCTCTCGGGGCCATTAGTCAACAAACTTACGGGGACGGAGAATGGCACGACGCAGTAGTAACTTATACTCAGGATCATCAATAATGTGCGCGCCAAAACGAGAGAGATGGGGATTCATCAGTTGTGCGTCGAATAAGTCAAATTCCCGTTGACGCAGATGCTCAACTAATTTCACCATAGCAACTTTTGAGCCATCGGAAATGTTAAAAAACATGGATTCGCCAATAAAAGCGGCACCGATGGCGATGCCGAGGATTCCGCCGGCGAGGCGATCGCCCTGCCAGGTTTCAAAACTATGAGCCCAACCCACTTTATGGAGGGCCAGATAAATCTCTTTGAGTTCCGGGGAAATCCAGGTGGTTTCTCGGTTCGCACAGCCTTCGACGACGGCGGGAAAGTCTCGGTTAATGGCGACGCTGAACCGTTCTTGGTTGAGAACCCGTCGCAGGGATTTAGGATATCGGAAGCGAGAACCCAGGGGAATTAGGGTCCGTTCGTTGCTGCAATACCAACCGAGACGTCCGGCCGCTTCGTCATCGTCGTCATCGTTGGTCATGAGGAAATACCCTTGGGAGTAGCCTCGAATAATATGGGTTAAATCAGTGTTCATTGCTGTTTAGACAGACAGCAGCTAAGGCTTTGGCAAGAGGGGACTGGCTAGTCAGGGGAAACGCGCTACAATGTCTGGAATGATGTGGTCATAACGTCGAAAAAGACGTTCCCAAGCGTCGCTGAATACACAACACAAGTTTACAAATGGTATCAGATTCTCCGACCCCTCAACCAATCCGACCTGTCACGTTGCCGCCTGTGGAGAACCCAACTCAGGAAGGGCGATGGCTCAAAGATAGTCTACACCGCTGGCTCGATGAGGAGTTTATTCCTGAAGCGGTCAATGGTGAGATTGCTGAACGTGCTACTCGTGTGTATGTGCGACAGCGTATTGAGGGTGAGAATGATGTGGGGTCGTTGGTGTTGGCGATTGTGACGGAAATGCAGTCGTTTGATTTCTCGGAAAGCTTTTTTGGGGAGTTTGCGATCGCCAACGCGGTCAGTGATCTACTCCTCGATAGCTTAGGGGTCGATCGCTGTTGCGGTTCGTGAGTCTCGATGGCAAAACCGGGCAAGATTTGAGGTGATCTCAGCAAAAACGGCAAAAAAAACAGGGGTACGGCAGACGATATCAACGCCAGCGTCACCCCCATCTTGACGGTCAAACGATTACCAACTGGATTTGACGAGTCCGGGGAGGAGTCCTTCGTGGGCCATTTCCCGCAGTTGGTTGCGACAGAGACCAAAGTCCCGGTAGTAACCCCGAGGACGACCGGTGGCCCAGCAACGGTTACGAACCCGAGTGCGGGAACTGTTGCGAGGGAGCTGTTGTAGCTTGCGGTGAATTTCCATTTTCTCCCGCTGGTTGGGCGCGGTGCGGAACTGTTCTTTTAATTCAGCACGCAGGTCGGCGTATTTTTCGACGAGTTGTTTGCGCTTCTTGTGACGCTCGATGGAGCTTTTCTTAGCCATGAAAAAATTGTTCTCTGCTTCTGTGCAAGACACCAAACTACCATTATAGGCGATCGCCCCCGGAATGGGAATGGGAGCGCTCGCCTCTCGATCAGGTAATGATGGCTGAGTCACGACTCAAACGACTGACAGGAGTGAGGGCCTAGTCATAGAGACGCAAGCGGTCACAGCCAATCACTTGTCCAGTTTGGCCGTTTTCGTCTGCATAGGCCGTGACATTAAAGTTATAGGGGCCTGGCATTCTAGGATTGCGATCAGGACTCAGGGCCAGGGTGACTGTTTCTCCAGGGGAGACTGGGGTGTCAAAGACGACGCTAACCATCCCTTCATCGAGGTTGTGGGAGACGGAAGCCAGGTCAACGGAGTCACCGGGATTGTCCTGGGTTCCGAGGAAACTCTCAGTGTCATCGGTTTGATACTCCCAGGACATTTCGGGGGACATTTCGGGGCCTTGTAATTCGATGTCAACTCGGGCTAAGGGTTCCCCGGCGTCTTCAGGCAGGCGGATGGTGAAGAAATGGGTATCATGCCAACTGCCGGTTGTATGGGAACTGCTGCTAATGTTCTCTAAGGCCGGTGGATGCTCAAATTGGTGACTGCCATCACCGACTTCAACCGCTCGGGCCATACCGCCCAAGGCCATTGACCCCAGCCAAATCCCCGAAAGTCCTGCAATGATGATGTTTTTGGGGTTGTTGGGTTTGGTGAAAATCATATGGATAATTTATTGCTCGGTTGTATTCGCACTAATCCTAGTTTAGGTAAATCGAGCCGGCAGGACATCTTCCAAAATAGAGAGTTTAAACGGCGGATTAGAGAACCTTAACCTGGACTTTACCTAACGCTCGTCTCTCTAATCGTCTATCCAAAGTATGAACAAACGTATCTTAATCTAAAGCTTGATTGCGATTTGGGGCGGTAGAGCGGGATTGGGCAGAGGTGGATGATACCGTTGAATCCATGGTTAGCCGTCTCAACGGCGCCTCGGTTGCAAGCGGCGTTTTAATCATTCGGAATTATGTATAACAAAAACACGAAACAAGATCCCTTGGTGGCAGCAGTGACGGCAGCGTTGGGAGCGGGAGTAGCCACCTCATTTGCGGTCAGTCAAGGTCAAAGTCCCTGGCTGGCGTTGGGGATTACCCTTTTTGCAGCGGCTTTGGCGCTGGTTCTCGATCGCCTCGGTGTGGTGTAGCCTCGTGGTGTAGCCTCGTGGTGTCATCTCGGGGGTGTTATCTCGCGGATGGGCGATCGCTCTCAATCTTGTTCGATCAACCTTGCTAGGATGGAAAGATGTCAAATTCTGGATCTTCGCAGACGACGAGTTCGTCATCTGGATCTAGGATCTGACATCTTTCTACTTTGCTTTCGTCCTAGGATTTTCCCCTACAGCGTTCTCGGCGTGTCACCTCAAATCACCATGTCTCACTTTCCTCTCCTGAGTCACCGGTTCTCCTCGATACCGGGGCCAACGGTTATCGTCCTGATGAGTTTAATGCTTTGGGGGGGAACTGGCCGATCTCAGGTGGTACGAGCGTCGGTTCCTGGCCTGGATGGGTCGGATCTCGGACGCGAGGCGATCGCCCAACCCCTAGCCCAAACCACAGAGATTCTACAATTCGCCGATACTGGGGATGATGTGGCTGAAGTGCAACTGTTGCTGACCGAATTTGGTTACTTCACAGAACCCGTCAGTGGCTTCTTCGGTCGAGAAACCCGAACGGCGGTGGCGGACTTTCAGGAAGATGCGGGACTCCCCGTGAATGGACGTGTTGATCGCGAGACGCGACGAGCCTTATTTGGGGAGTCAGTCTCTGAGAGACTGTTTTCATCCAATCGCTGGTTGTCGTATGGAGATCCGGTTCTCATGCGCGGCGATGAGACCGCAATTGTGGCCGAGTTACAGGCCGCCCTCAATGAGATTGGTTTAGGACCGATTCCAGAAGATAGCGTTTATGGCAATCAAACGGCGGCGGCGGTGCGGGACTTTCAGCGTCGTTATGGGATTGATGCGCCGGTGTTGGGAGAACTCGATCGCCGCACCGCGTTGATTTTATCGGGAGTCCTCGAAGGTCGTATTCCCCCCCCTGAGGCTCGGATCGAACTGAGTCGGGGAGATATGGGCTTTGAGGTGCATGAGTTGCAACGGGTGTTGACTCAAACACGACGCCCTCAAGGAGATACCTATTTTGCGGACTCGCCAACGGGGTTTTATGGTTCGATTACGGAAGGGGCCGTCCGGGCCTATCAGCGGGATAATAATCTGGCGGCGACTGGGATCGCTACGGAACGGACGTTAGAGCGCTTGTTTGCGGGACATCGCTATGTGGTGGTGGTTCCTTTTCGTCCAAATCGCTCCCGGTTGGGAGAGATGAATCGGGTTCGCAGTGCGATCGCCCGTCTCGATGATTTACCGGGACTGCGGCCCCAGGCGTTGCGCTTCTATGATGATCGCCGGGGTCCCTATATTGATGCGGGTTGGTATCGTCAGCGAGATGAGGCTGAGGCCCGAGTGGCGGCATTGCGCGATCGTGGCCTGATGAATGCTCGGGTTGAACACTTTAATGATCTCTTTGCTCGGATGCGTTTGTCTCAGGCAGATTTGGGAACCCGATAGAGGAAATTGGATCGCAAGAGCTCGAAGGTAAGGAATTTGGCTGCTTTCGTACTACGTCTAAAGCCTGTGTCATGGCTGGAACGATGACACAGGCTTTGACATTTTAGGGATTTGAGGAATTGGCTTTTTTCGGGCGGCCGCCTTTTTTGCCATTTTCACGGGCGGCTTGGCGTTTAGCCGTAGAGGTGTTTTGACCACCTTTACGGCCCAGTTCGGCCATCCAGTTACGAGTCCCGAACATACCTTGAACCAGAGCAGGTAGGCTGAAGTCTGCATCCAGGCTCTCCCAATGCAAACTTTGACCATTACCGCCAAGCCATACATCGTCGAGTTGTTCCGGTGTGGCGGTGTCTAACCCTTGAGCCAAATGGGGCGGAAAAGCAAAAATTGCCCCATTTTTCAGGTGAACTTCCACGAGGTTACGCTCTCGGTTATATTTCACGCTCTCAGCACGAGGGCCGTCTTCCGCTAAGGCGGCCTCGGCTTCAGCTTCGGCAATTTCTGCGGCTAATGCCTCTTCGGTGAACTCAAAGTCCCAGGTTTGTTGCCATTGGTTAGCCATGGATATCCTCCCACCTGCTTAAAAATTCCTGTTGATGTTGGGCGACGAGTTTGAGGGCAGCGATCGCATCCTTATTCGTGATGCTGCGATCTTTTTTGATGAGTCTCGGGCGTTGCTCCTCATTTCCAATTGTGATTTTCATGTCTGGCTGATTCCCCTTCCGTCCGGGGAAGACGTGAACATGGGCTGGTTGATGGTCATTAGTATAGATATATACAGTGAACTTGGAGTCGTTATAGATTTTCGGCATAGTGTTTTAATTTTCATAGCTAGATAATCAATAAGTATTAGGTGCTTGGTTTAGCTTGGATATTGAGAAAAGCTTACTCAACACTTTAAATGAGCTTCCCCCGTAAACTATAACCCATCGCTTGGGTTTCTGTGACGGCCACAATCAGACGTGAACCCGGCTCGAATAATCCTGCCCACCCCCCCAACCCTCAATATGTCTTTGCTCGCAGGTCTTCGTCCCAGGTAGAGTTGAGACATCATTCATTTAACGGAAGAACCGTCACCATGTCTCGTGATTTAAATCCCGCAACTCCCTATCGAGGCGCTGAAGCCATCGAAGGCGCGATCGCCCGAGGAGTGGATCTCGATGGAACCCCCATTCCCAACTCCCAACTCGAACTGTATCGAACCGTCATGGAACTCGAAGCTGGGCGGCCTCGCAGTGGTGTCACCAAAACCCTGCGCGATCGCATCGTCCGCATCGGCTGTAAACACTTCCCTCCCAGGGAACTCAACCGACTCCTCCAGGATGCTGAGTTTGTCCCCCTCACCCCCCAAGAGACAGACTTTTTTTATCCCAATCATGCCAACTCACCCCAAAAAAGCTCTCTCTAAAGATGGAGTGAGACCTCGCTCGTCACTGATTAGGCTACAGGTGGCTTAATGATTCGTTAAGTTTCCAGTGTGATCGCGATCGCACCCTCCATTCAAATTCCTGACTTCGTTGATTTGTAAATTTTATTTGCGGTTTATGAAGTTAGGTTGCAAAATGGAACTAATCGGTTGACAAAAGTAGAGTAACTACCATGGCTTACGCCACTTCTTCCAACTTCACCTCAACTCAAGCCAACGCACTCTCGACCGTCGAACCCACCTCCCTTGTTCCGGAAGTGTCGGCTCGTATCCAACGCCTCACCACAGATGACCAGTTGGCACTCCTGTGGTTTATCTATCTCGAAATGGGTAAATCCATCACCCCCGCCGCTCCTGGGGCTGCCCGTCTTCAGCTTGCTGAAGGCCTCCTGGCCCAAGTCAAAGCCCTCAGTCCCGAGGAGCAGATGAGCTTCATGCGCGATCTCGTCGCCAAACGCAACAGCCCTCTCAGCCGCGCCTATGGGGTCTTCAACGCCAACACCAAACTCGGGTTCTGGTACTGTCTGGCCCAAGGTATGGATGAGGGAACCGTCGTGCGCGTCCCCCAAAGCTACAAACCCTCTCGTCCGGTTAAAGACTTGCTCAATGTCCTGATGACTCAGGCCAACTTCAGCCAACAAATCACCATTCTGCGTAACGCCGTGGTGAACATGGGCTTTGATGCGCTCCGCTAGAGTCCCCTAGGACAACACCAAACCCTAATCCTGAATCGAAACAGCGGAGTGGAGGTCAACTCAACCCCTTCACTCCGCCTTCCTTTTAGACTCATCGAAGTCAATTATGAGGTCAATCATGACAACCACGACCTATCAGACCCCCATTCTGCCCGAGCTAAATGTCCCTGTCGTGATGGGGTATTTCCAGTCTCTCAATGCTGGAGACTGTTCGCAGACGGCTCAATACTTTGCCCCTTACGGCGAACTGCACCCACCCTTCCAAGGGGGAATTGTCGGTGTTGACGCCATCAAGGGCTATCTCGAAGCCGAAGCCCAAAGCCTAACCTGTTTCCCTGAACAGGCCACGGTGCAAACCGCCAGCGATGGCTGTCAGCTTGTGCAAGTTCAGGGCCATGTCAAAACCCCTTACTTCTCGGTCCCCGTGGCTTGGACGTTTAACCTCAACAGCGAATCTCAAATTGAACGGGTTGAGATTCGTCTGTTAGCCTCTCCCCAGCAACTGCTGGAGTTGCAACAGTTCAGCTAGAGTCTCCAGCTACCCCCTAGACGGCGACAGAGTGGAGGAACATCTGTTCCATCCACTCTCGTCCTAAGTCCACATCCTTGGCGGAACATTGCCAGTCGGGATGGGCGGTCATGAGTAAACTTTCTAAGGTTTCGTGATCAAATAGATGCCAGACTGGAGCGTTTTTGTAGGTGGTGGCGATCGCATAACAGTTACTGCTAATGCAATAAATGCGGGGCGCGTCCACAATGCGACCTAATTCCAGACTATCCCCCGGTTGCAACCCCCGAAACCGCAAAATGGTCTGTTTGAAGTGATCAAAATCCGCTGGGGATAACCCCGGAACCGTCGTACACCAGTCTTGATCCCCATTGACCCATAACCAATACCGTCGGTTGGGATCAATTCCCCGTAACCAAGGCTGTTCATCATCGAGGCGATAGCGGGGGGCGAGGGGAAAATGGGCGTTTATCATGGGGATGACTGTTAGCTAGGCTACATTAACCAATTTGTCAAGTGATCCCCAAGCTTGTCAATTTAACGTTGAAAATCTTATAGATTATATGTATTTATGTAACATCGGGGGCGGCCTCACAGGGCTGTCCCCGATTTGTTTAGCCTGAACCGCGAATAAAGGTCGTTCCGCCAGGCTGATCGACCAGCGTTACATTCTGACGCTTCAACTCCTCCCGAATGCGATCGGCTTCACTAAAGTTTTTCGCCTTGCGGGCCGCCTGTCGTTCCTCAATCAAGGTCTGAATCGCCGCATCACTTAAACCATCGAGTCCAGAAGACTCCTCGGGGCTAGATTCCAATCCTAAGACCGCCGCTAACTCCACTAACGTGGTCCATTGTCGTTGCAGGTGTTGCGAGTCCTCCGAGATCTCACCAGCATGGGCCAAAATATTTCCCACCCGGCGTAACTCTTTGGCCAACTCAAACACCACCGCCAAGCCGCCCGAGGTATTAAAATCATCATCCATCGCCGTTTGGAAGGAGGCTTTAACCTGGGGAAGCGACTCAATGGGGGCGTCACTGGGCCAATTGAGTTGTTTCCCGAAGCGATCGCCAAACCGCAGGCCATCCTCAAGCGTCGCCCAGCTATTCTCAGCCGAGGCGATCGCCTCATCCGTGAAGTCCAACGGCTTACGATATTGGGCCTGAAGCACAAACAGCCGCAACACCATCGGGTCAATCTGCGTTAACAACTCGCGAATGGTGGTGAAATTGCCCAAAGACTTGGACATCTTCTCCCCATTGACGCGAACCATACCGTTATGAGTCCAGTATTTAGCCAAAGGTTGACCGTGAGCGCCCTCGGATTGGGCAATTTCGTTCTCATGGTGAGGAAAAACCAAATCCCCACCACCGCCATGAATATCAATCGTCTCGCCAAGCTGTGAACGAATCATGGCCGAACATTCAATATGCCAACCAGGACGACCTCGACCCCAGGGCGAGTTCCAGCCAGGTTCGTCCTCTTGGCTACCTTTCCACAAGGCAAAATCGAAGGGATGGCGTTTGCGGTCATCGGCACTCACGCGACCACTCGCCCCTGACTGCATATCCTCAGGTTTGCGTCCTGAGAGTTTACCGTAACTCGGGAAGCGTTCGACACTGTAATAGACATCCCCGGCTGCTGCATAGGCGAGATCGCGATCGATCAGAGTTTGGATGAGGTCACAGATTTCGGGGATATGGTCCGTGACGCGGGGATAATCATCGGCATCGGCCACATTGAGTTGGCGGATATCCCGGAAATAGGCCTCGATATATTGCCGCGAAATCTCCGCCATAGACACGCCGCGTTCCTTGGCCCGTTTGAGGATTTTGTCGTCAATGTCGGTGAAGTTTTGCAGATAGCGAACACGATAGCCGCGCCATTGCAGATACCGACGCACCGTATCCCAGACAATATAGGAGCGTGCATGACCCAGGTGGCAGTCGTCATAGACGGTGACACCACAGCAGTACATTTTGACCTCGCCGGGAACTGTCGGTTCAAAGGGTTCTTTGGTCCGGGTTTGAGTGTTGTAAATGCTGAGGGTCATTGGGGGCAAGCGGGTTGCATGAGTAAAGGTCTGAATGGTTTTAGTTTAGCGGATTGGGGGAGGAGGGGGGGGAAGGGAATAGGGAATAGGGAACACCGGAACTGGGAATAGGGAACAGGTTAGGCCCAGATGCGATCGAGGAGATCGTAGAAGGGTTGCCAATCATCGGCAGTGGTGATGGGGTCCCAAATGGCTTCAATTTCGGGACGGACGGGGATCAGGTTGGGGTTGGCGGCAGCGATCCGGGTTTGAATCTCTGTCAGTTCGCTGTTGGAGTAGGCTTGTAGGAGGCGATGATAAACACCAGTCCAGGGTTGGAGAACTTGGGGGGGATCGGCTTTGGCAAAGATGGCGTTTTGGTCATCTCGCCATTGGGGGGAGAATTGTTGACGCAGTTGGCTGAAGAAGTCATGATAGCCGACGTCGTTCTCTTGCAACAGTTCTACGGTGAGTTGGACCAGTTCTCGGCCCTCGGCTTCGTTGATATCAACCAATCCTAGGCGGCGTAGCATTCCTTGACGGTAATGTTGTTCGTAGTGGCGATCGAAGTCACTGAGGGCCTCGGTCATGGCTTCGGGGGTTAAGTCGGGGGTTACGCCGGCGAGGGGTTGTTGGAGGAGTTCTAGGTTGAGTTTACAAACTAAGGGCTGGTTGCCGTAGCTGTAACGGCCGTAATAGTCGAAATAGGCGGCGGTGAATTTGGGATCGTAGCTGGGGATGAAGGCGTAGGGGCCATAGTCGAAGCTTTCCCCAGTGATGGACATATTGTCGGTGTTGAGAACCGCATGACAGAAGCCAGCCACCATCCATTGGGCCGCGAGTTTGGCGGTGCGATGGACGAGATCTTGGTAAAACTGAAGGGAGGCGTTGGGTTGGCGGCGATCGATGTGAGGATAGTAGATCTCAATTACGTGATCGAGGAGGGTTTTGCTGAGATCTTTGCGGCGTAGGTAATGGAGGCGTTCAAAGGTGCCAAAGCGAATATGAGACTGACTCAGTCGTACCATGATGCAGGACCGAGTGGGGGAGGGTTCGTCTCCCCGCCAGAGTTGTTCGCCGGTTTCGATGACGGTCAGACAGCCGGAGGTGTTCACTCCGAGACGGGCCAGGGTTTCTGAGGCGATGACTTCTCGCACTCCTCCTTTGAGGGTGAGGCGGCCATCTCCTCCTCGTGAATAGGGGGTTCTGCCACTTCCTTTGGTGCCAAAATCGTAGAGTTGGCCATCGGTTCCTCGTACTTGTCCGTAGAGAAATCCTCGCCCATCGCCGAGTCGAGGGTTATACTCGCCAAATTGGTAGCCATGGTAACAGAGGGCAAGACAGGGGGCTGAGCCGCGAAATTTTGCGAAATATTCGATAAAATGGTCGTCAGACACCTGTTTGGGGTCAAGTCCGACCTTGGGAAGCAGGCGATCGCCGCGAAAGCGTAAGATATGGGTGGGAAAGTCCGCTGCTTCGACTCGGTCGTAGTAGTCGTCTCCCAAGGCTTCCAAGGCAGTTTCATACTCTAAGTTGAGAAACGGATTATGAGATAGATGGGACTGCGAACTTTCAGAAACGGTCATTCGGTAAGATATCGTGAAATTAGTTGGGACGGCTGCGTCCGTGAACGCACAGTTGCGCTTTCATTCTCGCAAACTTTGTTCAATGGATGCAAGCGAATTTTGTGACTGGTTTTGGGTATCGCTTCAATCCCGTCCGCCACGTGAACTGAGGAATGGCTGATGTTTGTGAGATGCGGTGAAGGCCTCGGCCATTTTTTTGACCTTATTTTTTAGTCTGAATTACTCAAACAATGCTAGATTATCTACCTGAATATTTGCCAAACACGTTGGATCTCAATGAGCTATTTCAATGGAGTTCAATGGTTGTTGGGGCGGGACTGACCTTAGTCCTAATTTTTGTCCTGCGTCCCATTGTTAATTTTTTGAGTCGCCCGCAAGAAAATTCATCTCAATTGTCCAGGCTTTATCAGGTTTTGTTGCAGCCGAATTTACAGCTTTTGGGGATTGTTCTGAGTTTAGGGACGTTGGAGTTTGCGGCGTTACGGTTTGAGGTTAGACCTTGGCTAGAAACTCCCTTAAGTCTGGCATTAACGGTGGCGATCGCCTGGTTTTTATCTCGGGTTGCGGCTCAGCTTTTTGATGTCTATTTGCTGGACATTGTTCTCAGGAAAGGCAGCAAAATCAATGAACTTTTAAATCTCGGAAAGCTGGTTTCTAATCTGGTGATTATTGTTGCCAGTATTTTTGTTTTTGCCCAAACCCATCAAGTCAATTTACTGGGATTACTAGCAAGCTTGGGAATTGGGGGTTTAGCCGTTGCCTTCGCCGCCCAAAAAACTCTGGAACAAATTTTAGGCGGAATTGTATTATATCTCGACAAACCCTTTACCATTGACGATTATGTTGGACTCCCCGACGGGACATTCGGACGAGTTGAATCCATTGGCTTACGCTCAACCAAAATCCGCTGTTCTGGCAAAGGAACCTTAATGATTATCCCAAACGGGAATCTCACCCAAATGACGGTGGAAAACTTCACCGGCGGTAAAAAAGTGATGGCGATTCTCTACCTCAACTTTGAACAAGAGATCCCCGAAGATGAGCGAGCCTTAATTCGTCAAGTGATTATCCGAGGAACCTCTGACATTTTTGGCATTGATTCTCGTAATACAGATGTCACATTCAAGTCAATACGAGAAAAAAGTAGCCCCATCAAAACTCAAGCCCAAACCACCTTTTTTATCCTGGGTTCAGGAAGCGTCTCGATGGAAATTCGCCGTCAAGTCCTCGATGTTGCCAACCAAAAAATCGCCAAACAACTGAAAGAGTACGGTGTTATTTTTGATATTGATGAGCCAACGATTTATGTTGATTCTCCCATCACAATTTAATATAAACATGAAGACCGTCCTGAATTCCCCCTAGTTTTAACCGAGCCACCCTAGAGTTGTCTAGGGTTAGCTAACCCGCTTCAATCACGACAACGTCAAGCCTAACACCAATGGATATTAGTAACGTTTTAGGACCCATTGAAACTGTAATTTCCTGGCTCGTAGAAGCCAATGTGCTACGTTTAATTATTTTTTTGGGATTTCTCTTAATCTCATTGCTACTCGGACAGTTTACTCCTCGCTTTGTTCGGTCTGTTATCCAACAGTTCTTGAGTGAATCAGCGGTTACAACCTACGATAGCTTGATTGAGCCTGTTAAGCAGCCTCTTCAAGTGTCAGGGACATTGCTCTTGATTTATTGGTCATCCATTTGGCTCAAAGGCTATGAGATTTTTTATGAGTTTTTCATTCCACTTTTAGACTTTGCTATTATTGTGAGTATCGCTTGGCTGGCGTCAAGGATATTCCGTCAGATTGTGCGGATTTATGGAATTGACCTATTAAAAAAAATGGGGTTAGAGGTTGATGAATTGCTACTCGTTTTTGAGACAATTGCTAATTTAATTATTGGTCTATTAGCCGTTTTTGCCTTTGCTCAAACTCGTGATTTTGACCTATTTGCGCTCTTTGCGGGTTTAGGGATTGGTGGTTTGGCGGTGGTTGCTGCGTCTCAGCGGATTTTGGAGCAATTCCTCAGTACCGTGGTGTTATACCTCGATCGCCCTTTTATCCCCGGTGACTATATCCGCCTCAAAGATGGTCAACTCGGACGGGTTGAATCCATTGGTTTACGCTCAACTAAAATCCGTACTTCAGCCAAAAGTACCTTATTTATTGTCCCGAACTCTATTTTGGTCAATGTCGAAGTCGAAAACCTAACGCGGGCCAAAAAAGTGATGTCGATGATTTATCTCGATTTTGCTAAACCTCTTGATGACCAAGATAAAGCTCTAGTGCGGGAAGTGGTCACCGAAAGCACCAACTCCGTGTTCGGGATTGACCCCGGAAGTACCAGTTTGAGTTTTAGCGAGAATGAAAATCGTCCAGGAACTCAGGCTCGGGTGACGTTCTTTATTTTAGGGTCTAATGAGAACTCGATTCAATTACGCAAACGCCTGTTGGAATTAGCCAATCAGACGATTTCTGGCAAACTGAGTCAGTTTGGGATTACCTTCTCGTCTCAGGAACCGACGGTGTATGTGGAATCGCCAATTACGCTATAAAGAACTATGATTTGGAGTACCCGTTAATTATGTCTGTTTGGCAACTCGATTTTTTCCGTCGTCCCCTGCGTAATGAGGAGGGAGAGGTGTTGTGGGAGTTACTGGGGTGCGATCGCGCCTTCGAGTTTCGTCTACAACGCTGGTGTCCTCAATCTCAGGCGAACTCCGACTGGATTGTCGAACAGTTGCAAAGTCTCGATCGCCCCCTCCCAGACTGTTTAGCGACGTTTCGGCCCGAATCCCTGAGTTTAATCCGTGAGGCGGCTAAAAAACTGGGGATTCAGGCCCTGGCGACGCGACGGACCGAAACTCTCAAACGCTGGTTGTTGCAACGAGCCGAGTTATATCAGCAGCTTCAGGGCTATACAGCGGATGCGTATCAACCGCTGGCGGTTCCTCGTCCGGCCCCGGTTCCCGTGTCTGAACAGTTATGGGGCGATCGCTGGCGCTTTGCAACCCTTCCTGTGGCTGAGTTAGATAGTTTTGCGGCTCATCCGATGCGGGTGCGATCGCTCCCCCGAGAACTCCATCCCCTAGAATTAGGATTAGCCTCAACCCAGTCTCTTCCCGGCTTAGTCATTGATGGAGGACGACAATCGTTGCAGTTGGCTCAATGGTTGGAGACGGTGACGCCTGTATCGGTCAATTATATCCCCGGAGCGCCTGACGGACTGATTTTAGAAGCGGGACTAGCGGATCGCTGGGTTCTGGCCACCTTTGATGATTCGGAAGTCCAAGCCGCTGCGCGACTCTATCATCAACGCCAACAGGAGGCGAAGGGACTGCATTTTCTCGTGATTCAGCCGGATGACTCGGGACGAACTTATACGGGATTGTGGCTGTTGCAACCGGCTTGAGGTTCACAACCCGTCACGATGGCTTGACGACTTAATTATCCATGATCCAAATATGACCCTCGTGAATTCCGTCGAAGACGCGGTCAACGAGGGTTTGTTCGCGCCGTCCGAAGTAGGAGCGGTTGCTGAGGATGTCATTGAGTAGATGGCGATCGAGGGGGGTGATTTGGCGAAACGTGCAGATCCGCTCAACCACGTTTTCGAGAGAATAACTCGGGGTGGGAGGGGCAAAAGACATCGTTTTTAAAGATTGTGTGAAGCCTACGCTCCAATTATAACTTTGTATATAAAGATTATGTAAAGTTACCGCGTGATTATTGACACAAGTACGTGTGATAGTGTAGTAATTTGTTGGTGATTTAGATCGTTGACAAATTGTCAATGTTTTTGCTAAGGACGCTATAGCAATCTCGATCGATTTGGCTAAACCGGCCAAAAAAAATCCCCAGTCAAAGATGGGGAAATCGGGGATGGATTCAGGCTTAGGGGCGATCGCCGTGGCGGTTACAGAGAATACACTTGACCATCAAAAAAGACGCGGGTAATCCCCTTAGCCTGTAAGTGGGACCCTGTTTTCTGCAACACCTGGCTGTCAGGAACCTTCATCACTCGCTGATTGCGATTAGCAAAGCGGCGGGCCACACGGTGATTATCAAACACAGGTAGCGTTTTCGAAGAAATCTCAGCAGCGGGAATCTCACCGAGATCATTAAACTCCCGTAGGGGGCGTGAAATCAGTTCAGAAGAGCGGTCTACCACCAGATAGCAGGTTTTGGGCATCAAGGCGTTGGCCAAGGGTTCAATCGTTAACAGACTGTTCTCAGCGCCATTCTCAGCGCCATTCTCAGCGCCATTCTTAGCGCCATTCTTAGCGCCATTCTTAGAGGACTTGGGCGAAGACTCGGCGAACTTGATATCGCTGCGAGGCCCTGAGTTCGTGGAGTCTTCGGATGTCTCCGAGGACTCCGAATCGGAACTAGGGGTTGAACCGACCGATTTACGTCGGCGGCGATTGGAGTTATCTTTCGGTAAATCGAGCTGTAACTGTTCCCCAGAATCGCTCGCTGACTCATCATTGGGTCCGGACGAGTCGCGCAAAATGGGCTTGCGTCGTTGAGATTGGCGATCGCGACTCCCCGAACGATTCGCCCGTTTCTGGTGTACGAGCTGATCATACTCCTGGGGAGAAAAGCTACTCTTGAGCAGGCGGCTAATCGTGGAATTACTCACCCCATAGCGTTGAGCCAAGGTTGAGGTGGTTTCACCGGGATGCCGGTACTGCTCAATGATCTCGAGTTTGTCGGCATCTGATAGTTTTTTAGCACTCATTCGAGGGTTGTGATCTTGCAGAAATTGAAAAACGGGGGCAACGAGTCAGTCCAACTAGGACGAGGAACCCCGACGGCGGCGACTTCCCCGAGAGACGGCGCGGGTTGACACATCAAATTCGAGTAATGCACCAATGGCAAAGAAGACCCCAGTGAAGGTGAAAAAGACTTCGAGTAAATCCCCACTTTCATAATTAGGGATATTCTTATCAGCATACTTAAACCACATATCGGCGATGTACTGAGAGAACGCCGCTGCGGCAATCATGCGCCAGGACTGAGAAAACCGTCCTCCCCAGAAGGCCAACAACAAGATGGCCGCAATAATCAACAGAAACACATCGAGGAGGACATAGAGTAGGTTCAGAAGCGGTCCTAGGGGTTCGAGTTGTCGTTCTAGGCTAATCACCCATTCAGGGGCAGGACGTGCCGTCTCAATCACCTCCGTGGTTTCAGCCGCCGCACTCGCACTCTCAAAATCGAAGCTAAGGTCAATGGGAGAGGAGAGCCAAAAGGCAAAGGCCAGGCCCGCCAACCCGATCGCCACGATAACACCCCATTGCCATAATTCCAGATTCAGTCGTCGCGACAGTACCGCTAAGACCATTCCCACAGTCAGACATAAATAGCTGGCCACATAAAACAGATCCCCAGGAGAGACCGCCGGGTCAAGTTCCCAGTAGAGTTCCCACCAACTAAAAAAGAGATTGCCGATAAAGAAGGAAATCATCCCAAAGCCGAGAGCCAGCCAGACATTACGACCACTAGCAATCTTGTTACTCAGGCCATTGCGTAAACAGAGGATTCCAGCAAAGGCGAACGCCACCTGTTCCGATAGCAACGTCCCAATCCCATACCAAAAGGGACGGCCTTCACCGGGAACCGTGACACTAAACAGCAAGAAAAACAGCAGGGCCAAAACACCCCACATGACGGACAGTAAAACTAAGTTCGAGGTTGAAAACCAGGATTTCAACCCATTCTTATTGGTTTTCTCAGAGGTGCTACTCATAAAACATTTCAGAGGCTAATAGCGTGCTGGCAGTGATCTAGGCAAGAATCCCCCGACGACCCTTATTAACCCAGAACGAAGAAGCGTACAACGGTTTCAGGACAAGGGGGGCCGCCAACGGTTACTCCCCGGACCAGAGTTTCCCGAGGGGGGATTGATTGATCCAAGTCATAAATTGGACGCGATCGCCATCGGGTAAGTCTTCGAGAGCATCAATGGCACGTCCGGCAAAGTTCGGATTGCCAAAATAGTCTTTCCCGATGCGATACAGTTCTTGAAGTAGGGTATTGAGGTGATGTTCCTGCCAAGGGGGAACCTTACCACCATCGAGGGGATCTTGTTCCAAGAGGTCTTCGACTTCCCCGGGGGCGATCGCCTGTGGAAAGTTCCATTGTTGGAACACCTTGGCAATTTCCTTTTCAAACGCACTGGCCTGTCGAGTCCCTAGGAGGTCTTCGACATCGAAGTAGACCGCTTGCAGGAGGAGCAAAGACGCTTGTGTGAAGGAGGTTGCCGCCGCAACGGAGACATCGTCGCTGGCGGACTCCCCACTGATTTGTTCCAAACGAACCTTGCCCCAAACACTATAGCGATCGGGTTCTTCGAGCAGAACACAGGCTTTGCCCCGATTGTCGGTCAAATCCCGCCAAAACGAGCGAGCCTCTTCAGCTTGATTGGCATTAAAAACACTAATCAGGCGAAAGGTTTGCCCTTGATATTTAAGAACCGGAACCGGTTGACCGGATTTAGGGTGCTGGACACTGGTAATTTCAACATCCTGCCTTTTTAGAATAAACATGACACTGCCAATTGACTCCGATCGGGGTCGATGGATGGTGTGGGACACGACAGGTGGGGTGTCGTCAGAGTCGCGACACAGCAAACCATCATATCAACGATGGTACTCGCGGACAGGCATCTGCCCCAAGGGGATCACAGGGACGACGCTTACGTCCCCCGACGTCAACCCTATCTCAACTACTGTCGGATGGTTTAGATTTTAGTGTACCCCGTAATTCGCCCTCAACGGACGCGGATGGCATTGTTCACTGTTTTTGCCCGGTCAGACTTTTCGATTCCGAGGGGGGTGTGATAGGCTGGGAAGATAGGTTTCCCGAGTTTTCAGGTCTTACAAACTGGGTGCGTAACTCAGGTGGATAGAGTAGCTGCCTTCTAAGCAGCGAGTCGTAGGTTCGAGTCCTACCGCACCCGTTCGGTCTTTACTACATGGCATCTGCGGGCCGTCAGCCCACTTCAGGGAATTTGAGGTGGGCGGCGGCCGCTTTTAGGGGAGCCAGCAGACTCATGGGCAAGGCAAAACTATTGAGGGCTTTGGCTCCCAGGCCTGGGCCGTGATAGTCTGTGCCGCCGGTGATGAGCAGTGAGTACTGTTGGCACAGTTGCTGTAACCGCTCCTGTTGCGATCGCCGATGATGAGGATGATACACCTCAACCCCCATCAGTCCGGCCTCAACCAAATGAGGCAAAACCTCCTCCACCGGTCCCCCAGCAAACAAATAGGGATGCGCCCAAACGGGAACCGCACCGCAAGAGCGCAACAGAGCAATCCCGTCCTCGGCGCTAAACTTGGCATAGCCAACATAAGCGGGCTTTCCCTCCCCGAGAAAGCGATCAAATGCCTCTTCCCAGGAATTGACATATCCGGCCGCCAACAAGGCCCGGGCTAAATGAGGGCGACTCGGGGCCACCCCTTCCCCCAACTGGGGCAGTTCCAGGGCATACCCCAATCGATGAAGTTTGTCAAGCATCTGTTGCGCCCGTTGCTTGCGGCCCTGCAAGCGTTCTCTCAGGGGAGCTTCGAGGCGATCGCCGTCAGGATAAAAGCCGAGAATATGCATCGATCGCCCCCGATACACCGTACTCAACTCCACCCCAGGCACAAGGGTCAAATCGTACCCCTGAGCCGTCTCAGCCGCCTCCAGACAACCCGACATCGTATCATGGTCGGTCAGGGCCAGGACTTTCACCCCAGCGGCCGCCGCCGTCTGGACCAGTTGCGTTGGGGTCAGGGTTCCGTCAGAATACTGACTGTGACAATGTAGTTCCAGCATGATGTAGGGGCCAACGCCAAATGTCCGTTGTTGTTTCTCTAGGGTAGCTCGATTTAGCCGTGGCACAGTCTTCACAACCATCCGCCTCCTGTATTATTTCCCCCAACCTTCCAGCAGCGCCATTGAGAGGGTCGAAACCCATACAATTAGGGGTTCTGGCTTCGGGGAATGGGAGTAACTTCGAGGCTCTCGTTCAGGCGATCGCCGACGGGAAACTGCGGGCTGAGATCCCCGTCCTGATTTACAATAATCCCGGAGCGGCTGTTGCTGCCCGCGCCCAGCGTTGGGGGATTCCGGCGGTTTTACTCAATCATCGCAACTATCACAGTCGCGAAGCCTTTGACTTTGATATCGCCCAAACCCTCCGCCAATCTGGGGTGGAATGGGTGGTGATGGCCGGCTGGATGCGCCGTGTCACCCAAGTCTTGATCGACCATTTTGGCGATCAGATGCTGAACATTCACCCGAGTCTGCTGCCGAGTTTCCCCGGACTCCATGCCATTGAACAGGCCTTAGCCGCTGGGGTCAAAATCACCGGCTGTACGGTCCATATTGTCCGTTTAAAGGTCGATAGTGGCCCGATTATCATCCAGGCCGCTGTTCGGGTCCTGCCCGATGATACCGCCGAGAGTCTGCACCAACGGGTACAGGTCCAAGAACATGAGATCTTACCCCGAGCCATTGACTTAGCGGTGCGACGACAGGCGCAACTGACGGCGGATAATTCCCCTCGTTCCTAATTTCTTCCCATGTTTTGCGACACTTTGCCCCTATGACCTCGTATTCTGTCTCCAAGACGCTGGCTAGCTGTGACCTAGCGCAACTCGAACACCATCTGCTCGGGCTTCTGGCTCGTTTAGCCTATCGCGAAGGGGATTTTGTTCTCTCCTCGGGCCAACGCAGTTCCTACTATATCAATGGGAAACTGGTCACCCTCGATCCTGAGGGGGCGTTATGTGTGGGCCGCTTGATGCGATCGCGGCTACCGGAGGATACGGCGGCGGTGGCCGGCTTAACCCTCGGGGCCGATCCCATTGTCAGTGCGGTTACCGTCGTCTCAGCCTATGAACAACGGCCGCTACCGGGCCTGATTGTCCGTAAAGAGGCCAAAGGCCATGGAACCCGAGCCTATATCGAGGGGCCGACGTTAGAGAAAGGGGCCAAGGTGGTGGTCTTAGAAGATGTGGTCACCACGGGCCAGTCGGCGATGAAGGCGGTGACACGGCTACGGGATGCTGGCTATACCGTTGAGCGTGTGGTGTCTCTGGTCGATCGCCAACAGGGTGGAGGTCAGTTTTATCAGGAGCGAGGGCTGGCCTTTGATGCCTTGTTTACAATTCCTGACATCCAAGCGATCGCCCGGCAACAGGACACCTAATTCCCTCTGGCTGAGGTTGGGGTCGTTTTGGGGTCGTCATGGGGTCGCTCTCTGGGTTAGGCTGGGGAGGATCCTCGTCTGAGGCTATTGATTATGACCGATCCCCGTTCTCAACGCGATCGCCCAACTGGGAAGGCGTCTGAGTCTCCCGAAGCCAAGGTGAATGTTGTCGAGGTTGATCCGGTGACCTTGTTTGCGATCGTGGCGGCACTGTTGATCGTGCCGGTCTTCCTCGCTGGCTTTTTCTTCCAATGACCGGTCTCGACCCCCACCTTCTCCCGGATGGCCCAGCCATGAATCGCGAAAACCTGCCCCTAGAGGCAGGTTTTGACGTGAAGGGGTTGACCGAGTTTAACCCCCCAAATTTGTAGATCATGCACCATGAACAAGCGAAAGTATGGTCAACCTTAACACGCACCGCTTCCTTTGAATACAACCAGAATCGTTTTCAGAATTAGTTGTAAATCATAGGTCACAGACCATTTTTCTTGATACTGAAGATCCATCTCAACGATGTCTTCAAAGTTTTTCACCGTGGAGCGTCCGTTCACTTGCCATTCCCCAGTTAAGCCGGGTTTGACATCGAGCCGCCGCCAATGGTGAGGGTTGTAGCGTGCCACTTCGTCAGGAGTTGGAGGACGAGTTCCCACCAGGCTCATATCACCTTTGAGAACATTCCAAAACTGAGGTAGTTCATCGAGACTGGTGCGACGGAGGAAACGACCGATCCGGGTAATCCGGGGGTCATTCTCATTTTTGAAGATGAAGCCGCTGGCTTGATTTTGTACTAAATGTTTTTTCTGATCAGCATCGGTCACCATGGAGCGGAACTTCCAGATCCGGAAGGGTTTTCCTTTATAGCCACAACGGATTTGGCTATAAAAGATACCGCCCGAGTCAGAAACCGAGGTGGCGATCGCCACGGGAATGGCCACCATCGCGGTGATACATAACCCGACGATGGCGCCGAGGATATCGATGATGCGTTTGACTCGGCTGTGAGCCGAGGGGTGGATTGGTTCGGAAAATACTGCTGCGGTATCAGATTGATACGGATTGAAGGCAGCAAATTGCGAAGTCAGTGTCGTAGTCACGGTTGGCACTCTTCGTTACATTACAGGTCAGCCCTTATGACCCTAATATAGTCAGACTGCCGGTGTCTGTGTAGATGTTCCCCCCCAAGTTTGCTTAATCTTCATCATTGAGGCGACTTTTTTAAAGTTACGATGAGGAAATGCCACAAAATGACGAGATTTCAGTGGTTTGAGAAGTGATATGGATCACGAACTGGGTCGGGTTTCCCGCTAATTTGCCGCGAATTTCAGTGATGGCGTGCCAACTGGCGGAATAAGTCTTCAACTTTATGTAAATCTTTGTCTCCTGGCGATCGCTCGACGCCACTGGAGAGATCAACACCGTCGGGATGAAGTTCAGCTAAGGCCTCGCCAATGTTCTCGGGGGTGAGGCCCCCAGCCAGAAACCAGGGAATGGCGGGATTGAACGCTTGTAACGCTTGCCAATCCAGGGTTTTACCGGTTCCCCCGAGTTGTTTGGGGTGATACGCATCTAAGAGTAGACCATCGATCGCATCGTGATAGCGATCACTCATTTCTAAGTCAGCGGTTTGGCGAATCCGCAAGGCTTTAATGAGTTCGAGTTCAGGTAGCGCGGCCCGCAACGCCTGACAAAAGGCGGGAGATTCGTCGCCGTGGAGTTGAATGCCGCTGAGGGGGGCAATCTCAAGCACGTGGCGGATCTCCTCGATGGAGGCATTCGCGACGACTCCGATGCGATCGCAGGGGGGAAGAGTCTGACAAATCTCGGCAATCTGTGCCGGCGTCACATAACGGGGAGAGGCTTTCACGCAAATAAACCCCAACGCCGTCGCGCCAGCTTGCACAATCGCGCGTCCCTGTTCAGCTTGGCTGATGCCACAAATTTTAACCCGCATTGGCGATCGTCCTGAACTAGCCGGGCGTTACAACGCCCTTCAAGTCGTTTAGCATATTTCAGCCGCATTGTCAACCCATCGTGATCCCAATTGAGCCTTAACCCTGAACCGCTCAACCCGCAGCACTTTGTTAACTATTTCAACGTTCACGAAGATTCCTAGGGATTTTTGCCTATAATCTAGCCCAATCCGCTACTTTTTTATCTTCATTTACAACCATGCTTTTTATCAACAGCACCTTAACTCTAGCTGCCTCGGGTTTGACAACGCCTTGGTCAACCGACGTTGCCATCATTATGGTCGCGTCTAACCTATTTGCCCTGGCCATCGGACGCTATGCCATTCAAAAACGGGGGGTTGGCCCAGCACTGCCAATCTCGGTTCCAGGGCTGTTTGAGGGCTTTGGTTGGTCGGAACTGCTGGCGACGGCGAGCTTTGGCCATATCCTCGGTGCCGGTATTATCCTGGGTCTGGGTGGTTCTGGGGCTTTATAGGCGTGAACAACAGTTGACGTTGACGGCGATGACGTTGACGGCGAACGAGTTAAAGTGGGCAACCTTAACGGGTTGCCCTTTTTGCTGGGAAGGCGGCTGGAAACGTTGCTAGGACCAGTGCCATTAACCCAAACGTTGGCGAATCCAGAGAGCGAATAGGGGCAAAGCGAGACGGTAGCCGAGATCGGGACCATAGATAAGGCCTTTATGTTGTAGGCCTGCGATCGCCCCTTGTAAAGAGCCACCCCGCGAGAGATGGTGTTTTTGGATATAGTCTCGGCTTTGCGGTTTATCGGTGGGATCGAGGGCCAAGGATTCGAGGAGTTGTAGTTGTGAGGCGGGTAAAAGCACCAACAAAGACTCAAAGATATTGCTTAAATCGGCCAATAGGTCTTGTAGCGTCTCTGCGATCGCCGCATCATCTAAACGACCGTGATCCCAGCGGCGTTGACGTAAACGACCCACCAACATCGACGCATCGCCGATATGCCCTTGAACCGCGTTGAGGAAGGTTTCTAGGGCCGGCGATCGCGGATCAAAACTCAAGCCAACTTGCTGTAAAACCAATTGCGCCCAAGCGGCCACCACATCATCGGCTAGGGGAGTCAGACAGATGGTTTCGAGGCAACGATGCTCGTCATACAGGGTGCGGCTTTCGGCGAGGGTGGCGATGAGGACATAGTTGGCGGTGGTGTGACGGGCGATCGCCTCCTGCAAACCCGTTTCCCATTGAGCCGTGCGATCCCAAGCTCGGATATGGGGAAATCCCTGAAAAATCAGGATCACCTGTCGTTCGATGGCGATGGCCAACTGTTGAGGAAGTTGCAACAGAACCTGATAGGCCTGCCAGAGTTGTTCAGCCGTGAGGACTGGCTCCCGTTGTAGTGATAACTTACGAGGGATTGTGGCATTGAACTCAAACCACGCTTGTCCCTCCCTCGCCGTCCAATCTTGCAAGAAGGCGATCGCCTCGGGGCTTCTGACACCCTGAGAAATGCCCTCACAGAGCAATTGCACAAACCGCCGTCCATCGGTGGCCCGAATACAATCAACTTCCATCACCTTTGCCCCCACATCCCGGGCCGCTCGTCGGACGAGGGTTCGACGGCCACTTCCGGGAACTCCCGCAATCAATAAATCGCGACCATTGGCTAGAGTCTGAGTAATCTGTTGAAACTGAGCCTGTCGGCCAAACAATTCCAGTACCGACTCTTTCTCTGGAGAGATCCTCGGTACTGTCTCACCTGGTGTTGGTCCTAGCATCCTTCAGTTCTTCGCTATTGCATCAACATCGACGTTGTCATCTCGCACGATAAGCCAGATCAGACCCAAGCACAACAAAAACTTATAGTGCTACATCGTGACAACACTAAAAAACCGTGCTAGTCTAATTCTAACACAAACAATTTCCAGTTCAGCCCTTAGCCCCTGACAACCTCCGTGTTAGAAGCCTGCATCTTAGCAACCGTCCTTATCGGATTCATCGGCATCATCGTCAAGCAAAACCTGTTGATGAAGATCATCGCCATGGATGTGATGAGTACAGGCGCGATCGCCTACTACGTCTTCATCTCCTCACGAGATGGACTCTCATCACCGATTTTCAATCAAGAGACTCCCCTCCAATATGCCGATCCAGTTCCTCAAGCCGTTATCCTAACTGCTATTGTCATTGGCTTTTCCATACAGGCGTTAATGCTCGTCAGTGCGATGAAACTCGCACATCATAACCCCACCTTAGAAACCAATGAAATCGAGGATCACAATACGCCATGATGTCTCTGACCATTATTTGGATTGCTCTACCACTATTTATTGGACTAACTATCTACCTGTTGCCCAAACTCGATCGCTATCTCGCCTTGGCAACTGTCCTGATGTCTTTCGGCTATGGACTGAATCTATTTTTAACAGCAGATTCTCAGGAATTTCAGCTTTTAGATAACTTTGGTGTCAGCTTTTGGGCAGATCAATTAAGTAGCCAGTTTATTCTCACCAATGCCTTAGTCACAGCGGCGGTTATTATCTATTCGTCTTTT
This sequence comes from Sodalinema sp., assembly GCF_046483825.1. Taxonomy (NCBI): domain Bacteria; kingdom Bacillati; phylum Cyanobacteriota; class Cyanophyceae; order Oscillatoriales; family Oscillatoriaceae; genus Sodalinema; species Sodalinema sp. Next base: position 20,299 of record NZ_JAWOCL010000138.1, on the reverse strand, counting down.
CAGAACAAAACCGCGTTTTTTTACAGCCAAGCGGTCATCCTCCATGGAAGCGTCAATGCTGTTTTTATTTGCGCGGACTTTATGAGTTTATATGTTGCCCTAGAAGTCATTGGGGTTGCCGCGTTTTTATTGGTTTCATATCCAAGGAGCGATCGCGCCCTCTGGGTGGCCTTACGCTACTTATTTGTCAGCAACACCTCAATGCTGTTTTACCTCATTGGGGCAATTTTAGTCTATCAAGCGAATCATTCTTTTGCCTTTACAGGTTTATCCAATGCTCCTCCTGAAGCCATTACCCTAATTTTTCTGGGTTTGTTAAGTAAAGGTGGCGTGTTTGTCTCCGGGTTATGGTTACCTCTAACCCATTCCGAATCGGAAAGTCCCGTCTCGGCACTCCTATCAGGATCTGTCGTTAAAGCCGGTGTTTTCCCCCTATTGCGCTGTGCTTTACTCCTGGATGATTTGTTGCCCGTTGTGCAAATTTTAGGCATCAGCACCAGTTTTTTCGGCATTATCTATGCCCTGTTTGAGAAAGACGCAAAACGAATTTTAGCCCTGAGTACAATTTCTCAATTAGGTTGGATGATGGTTGCACCAATGGTGGCTGGAGTTTATGCCCTCGCTCACGGATTAGTCAAATCACTTCTATTTTTGGCCAGCGGTGCATTACCCACTCGAAATTTAGATGAACTTCAGGTCAAGCCAATGTACAGTGGATTGTGGCTAATTCTACTCGTCGGTGGTTTATCCATGTCTGGCTGTCCCGGCTTCCTGGGTTTTGCCGCCAAAGTGTCAACGCTCAAAAGCTTATCGGATTGGCCAGATATCTTAATGAATCTATCCTCAGTTGGCACGGCGCTAATTTTTGGTAAGTTCATTTTTCTTCCCCACAAATGGCAAGGAGGACATCTCAAGCCTGGTTTAGGCTTGGCGGCCTTGCTTTTAATCGTCAGCTTGTTAGTGGGGAATGTCTTGTATCTACAAGCCTATAGCTTAGCCAATGCCGGAAAAGCCTTGGCTGTGATTGGGCTAGGTTGGTTAGGATATTGGCTGTTCATTAAACGTCAGGACTGGAAATTTCCCCGAATGTTTGAACAGTTCGAGCATCTGATTGGAAGCATGAGTTTGGTGTTAATTCTCTTATTCTGGATGGTGTTTACATGATTGGCTATCTCAATCTAATCTTACGCTTAACGATTTGGTTTTTACTAACCGATGATTTCAGCCTCGCGAATATCGTGATTGGACTGGTGGTCTGTTTTTTTCTGCCTGGATTACACAAAACCTCCAGTTCACTCCAGGATTGGCTGCGCGTCTTCGGTGAAATCATCGTCGCAATCCCTCAAGCTTACTGGGAAGCCTTGGAAATGATTTTTAGTCCTCATATTGAGGAGGAATTTACGTTAGAACGAGTTAAGCCACAACGAACATCTGGCTTGATTTTTTTGGATATATTCTTAATTACCTTTACCCCGAAAACGATTGTCACCAAATACCATGAACATGGCTGGTATGAAGTTCATAAAATAAAACGGAGTTAACAGCGATGGATGGTTTAATTTTTGGGATGATTGTCTGTTTATTACTGCCCATTTATGAGGCGTGGAAAGCCGATGATATTTGGCAAAAAATGCTGGCATTTTCAAGCATTGAAACCAAATCATCAATTATCATTTTGGCGATTTCAGTCTCTCGTGATGATTGGATGATTGGTCTAGTTGGGGTAATTATTCTCAGTGTTGGCAATGCGGCCTTAATGCTATTAGCCAATGTTATAAAACGGGCAAATCGTGCATCAAGTCGAGGGTTTTATGGTTGATTTTTTGAGCTATTTCTGTCTTGGATTTGGACTTATTTTGTGGTTTTGGGGAACCTTTCCCCTTCTGGGTCGGCGCTCGGTACTCTTTAAACTCCATAATCTTTCTATCTCCGATATTCTGGGGTCAATGAGTATTGTTGTGGGACTGGCGTTAAAGATTCCTCGCGAGTTACCCCTGTTAATTTTAGCCCTACTTTCCTTGGCAATTTGGAATACAATTTTGGGCTATGTGTTGGCCTACTGCACTCGGAGGACTGTTGAGGATGATTGAGTGGTACATTTACATTATTGTGGCCTTGCTGCCGTTGACGGCGGTCATGTTGGTGCGATCGCAAAACCCCTATCACGCTCTCGTCATTCGAGGCATTTTAGGAGCGATCGCCGCTTTAGTCTATGCCGTTTTGGGAGCCGCCGATGTGGCTTTAACAGAAGCCTTAGTCGGGACAATGTTGGCGATTACCCTCTATGCGGTGGCGGTGCGTTCATCTCTGGTCTTGCGATTAGGGGTGCAGGAATCTGAGTTTCAAGGAGATAGCTGCGATCGCTTTTGGGGCTTACTCTGGCGTGAATTGAGCGGCATTTTTGACAGCTACTACTTACGATTAGAACTGGTCACCTATGCCAGTCCCGAAGAGTTACATCAAGCCTTGCACAATGAAGACATTCATGCGATCGCCGAAACCACCAACCCAGAACCTCCCGTCGAGGGGACCCTCGAAGCCGAAACCAAACCCTTCATTGTCACAACCCGAGTTCGCCGAATTTATGAGTTGATGCAAACCGATCTAGCCCTAACGAATCCTCGTTTGCTGTTGTCCTCTGACCGATCCGATGAGCGATCGGATGACCGATCTGATGTGGGAGTGAATCAAGTATGAAATGGCTCTACTTAGCCGCCGTGGCGGCGATTTATCTAAAGTTTTTACTACTCCCCAATCTCAGCTTAGACTCCCTAGACCCATCGGCAGTGGAGTTGGTTGTCGCTGATAGTGGCGTTCCCAACGCCGTAACGGGGATTATCTTCCGCAATCGTCTCTATGACACCATTTTTGAAGTGGTGGTGTTCACCATCGCCATTATGGGGTCAAAATTCCTGCTGGCCAACGAACATCCCCTGAGTGAAGTCCATCAATTTCGCGATCGCCCCTCCATCGTCTTAGCACGACTCGGCGCCCTCATTTCGGCCCTGGTGAGTATCGAGTTAGCGATTCGTGGACATCTCAGTCCCGGAGGCGGCTTTGCGGCCGGGGTCGCGGGAGGAACCGCCATCGGCTTGGTGGCCATTACCTCCAACGCCGAATGGATGGAAGGAATTTATAAACGCTGGCGAGCGGCCTTAGCTGAAAAACTCTCGGTCTTAGTGTTTATCCTCCTAGCGACACTCACCTTAGTCGGATTTGCACTCCCCCAAGGAGAATTAGGAGGCTTAATCAGTGGGGGAATTATCCCAATGATGAATCTCCTGGTGGCCTTTAAAGTGGCTCTCGGGTCTTGGGCCGCCATTTTACTGTTTATCCGCTACCGAGGCCTATTTTGAGGGTCAGGTTCAGACTGGACGACTGACCGGCCTAGGGCGGGTTACAACCGCTACAATGGAGAGGTGAGATCTTGGGTGAAGTTGTTTGTTGCCAGAGTTACAGGCGGTTCAGCCATCCACCAAAGCTGTTTAGCAGATTAAAGGGATAGTTTCATGCAATCAGGTGCGCGAATTGGCTCGCTGTTTGGGATTCCGCTCTACATTCATTCATCTTGGCTCCTGATTTTGGCCTTATTCACCATTGCCAAAGGCGTTGCTTGGCAAGAAACCTATAACTGGGGTGGAGCCATCCCCTTCGTAGCTGGCTTTATCAGTTCCCTGTTGCTGTTTGTCTCAGTGGTCCTGCATGAACTCGGCCATAGTTTAACGGCTCAAACTCAGGGCATCAAGGTCAACTCCATTACCCTGTTCCTATTTGGCGGAGTTGCGGCCATTGATCGGGAATCGAAAACCCCAGGACAAGCCTTTCAGGTGGCCATCGCCGGGCCAGCCGTGAGTTTTGCCCTCTTTGTGCTGCTGTCGCTCCTCGTCTCGATATTACCGAGTGGCTCAACACCAGCGGGAGTGTTGTTGGGCAATTTAGCCACAATCAACTTAGTGCTGTGTCTGTTTAATCTTATCCCTGGCTTACCTCTTGATGGGGGACAAGTGCTCAAAGCCGCCATTTGGAAAGCAACGGGCGATCGCTTCAAAGCCGTCCGTTGGGCTGCCCAATCCGGGGTTTTTCTGGGAACCGGGGCGATCGCCTTTGGTTTATTTGTGGCCCTAACCGTTCCCGGGTTCACCGGAGGCTTCTGGATGGCCCTGATTGGTTGGTTCATTCTGCAAAATGCCAACAACTATGGCCGCATCACCCGCTTACAAGAACTGTTGATCAATACTCCCGTCAGCGAAGCCATGACACGACAGTTTCGGGTGGTCGATGGCCAGATGACGATTCGTGAGTTTACGGATCGCTACCTGCTTTCGGAACTCTATGACGGACAATCTCAGCATCAACCCTATTTTGCCGCCTCCAATGGACGTTATCGTGGCGCGATTGACCCCCAAGATCTGCGGACGATTGAACGATCGCGCTGGGAGATGCAAACCTTGGAAACCATCGCTCATCCAATCTCGGAATTAGTGACCCTCCGCGAAACCGCAACGGTGTTGGATGCGATTTTGCAATTGGAGCGATCGCAGCTTCGGGAGTTGACCATTTTAACCCCAGCCGATGCCGTTGCTGGGGTCGTGGATCGAGCGGGGATTGTGCAGACGATCGCCCAGAAAACGGGTCTGGCGATTCCCAAGGCTGAGGTAGAACGGATTAAAACGGAAGCTCGTTATCCGGAGAATTTTCCCTTGGTGGCGATCGCCAAATCGATCCCCTTGGATTCCTAATCTTGGCTACCCTGTTTTGGACTCGTTATGACCTTTGAGCCGCTTGAGTCTAATCCGAAAAATGTGGACGAAGATGTAGACGACAATCTGGACGAAGGGGGAGACTCACCCGCCAGCCATCCTTGGTTTGAGGCGGGCCGCTTGTCCTCACCCGCGTCTCCACCCGCGTCTTCACCCGCGTCTGAGGCCACCTCCAAAGCCTCGCCACCGCCCGATGACTCCTTACGCCAACGGCTGACTCGCTGCTTATCCCTGGAGGCTGAGTTAGCCAATCTCGCCGCCTTGCGAGAACCGGCGCCCTTAGAGGGACGCACTCACTCGGCCGCCACAATCGCTCCGGCCTCGATCGCGGGCGATTTACAGGAGTTGGCCCGTCAGTCTCTTGAGGCTTCCTCACCGGAGAAGCATCAGGCCTTAGCGGCCGCCATTGCTCTCAAGGAAACGACTCTCGAACGTCAATTTTGGCATCAGGTTCCGCCGGCCTTGAGCCATCGCCGCTCTCTGGCCCCCCTGATCGAAGCGATGAGCGATCGCCAATTACAGCAAGAAGCGCAGATGCAGCAGGGGGCGATCGCCCTATTAGTCGAACAACTACCCCAAACAGGTCTCAACAGCCGCGAGTTTGACCTATTCAGCCATGAGGCCCAATCCCTCCTGGGAACGCTTCTGGAGATCGAACGCCGCCAGGGAGTGATTGAGTCGTTGCTGGTGCGCGATCGCACCCTCCCTGGGGCCATTATCACCTTCTCCATTCTCTACATCCTGGCCGCCGTAGCTCTCATTGTTCTCTTCGTCGTCTTTTGGGGCCATGGATTTGTCGTCGAGAGCGTGAGCCAGCAAACATTACCCCTGATTGGCATTCCCTGGCCCGTCTTTGTTTGGAGTTTATTCGGCAGTCTGGCGGCTATTCTGGCCCGTTTCCTCTATCATCCCTTTCGCCGCTTGCGTGAAATGACGCAATGGATGCTATTACGCCCCATTCAGGGGGTTGTCTTTGGGGGAGCGAGTTATTTTGTCTTGGATGCGCTCTTGTCGTTGCTGACGCCATTCGAGTCGGAAACCCCACTGTCAATGACGGATGAGGCGATTTTGCTCTTGTCATTTGGGGTGGGGTTCAGCGATCGCTTGGCGATGATTGTCTTCCGTTGGATGTCGCAGACAGAGGCTCAAACCCGCTGATTGTAGGGGAGTCTAGCCAGCAACCGGGCCATCATGCAGGTGTTGGAGACGCCCGCAAACAGCAATCCGGCCCCGACAAAACCACTGAGGAAGAGGAATCCCGGAGCGACAAACGCCCCGAGTAAGGTTCCAATCAGCACCAAGGAGCCGGCCACGATTTGCACCTGGCGCATGATGCTAATGGGGGCATTTTTGTTAACGAGGGTAGGATGTCCGGCTTGTTTCCAGGCGTTCAAGCCGCCATCGAGGTGGCTCACTTGCTCAAAGCCAGCCGCGAAGAGCTTTTGCGCCGCTTGAGCGGAACGATTGCCACTTTGGCAATATAAGACAAAGGCGCGATCGCCGGGAATGTCCGCTGGATTGAAGCGAGACAGCGGCATCAGTTGCGCACCGTCAATCTTCTCTCCGGCGTGTTCGGAGGGTTCACGGACATCAATTAAGAGGGTTTCGCCGGCCTCCAACTGCTGTTTGAGCTGGGTTGGATGGAGGGAATTGAGTTTATCGGTGGGGTTAGACGAGATGAAGGTCATAGATTTAAAGGCAATAGAGGGAACATTGAACAACAGGAAAACCCTGATCTTGATTGTCGTGGTTACCTGGGTCTGAAAGCATCTACCTACAGCTAGAACAACCGTTAGGCGATACAGCCACTCTAGCTCATTCTATCATATGGTAATAAAACTCCGCGACAAAACCCCTAACCGGCTGGTTAGGGGTTGACAAAGCATCGGAAGTGTGCTATAGGCTAGAGGGATCTAGTCAGCGGGAACCAAGAGGTCTTCTTGAGGTTCTTGGCTTTTGATCACCACTTTACCCTCATCATCCACATCCACGAGAGCGCCGTCGCCATCTTGAATCCGGCCCGAGAGGATTTCCTCCGCGAGACTGTCTTCGAGGAGGCGCATAATGGCCCGACGTAGGGGACGCGCACCGTAGCTGGGGTTGTAGCCTTCTTCGACGAGGCGATCTTTGAATTTCTCCGTCACCTTGAGATCAATGCCTTGTTCCAAGAGACGGGCAAAGACTTCCTTGAGGAGAATATCGCTGATTTCCTTGACTTCCTCTTTGGTGAGTTGACGGAAGACAATGATTTCATCGAGACGGTTGAGGAACTCGGGACGGAAGTATTGCTTGAGTTCTTCGTTGACGAGGTTGCGGATACGGTTGTATTGCGCTTCCGTCTTGTCGTCGTCGAACTCGAAGCCGAGACTGCCGCCACCTTTCTCGATGACCTTAGAGCCAATGTTGGAGGTGAGGATAATCAAGGTATTCTTGAAGTCCACCGTGCGCCCTTTGGCGTCGGTGAGGCGACCATCTTCAAGGATTTGCAGCAGCATATTGAAGACATCGGGGTGAGCCTTCTCAATCTCATCAAAGAGAATCACCGTGTAGGGACGACGGCGCACCGCTTCGGTGAGTTGTCCGCCTTCGTTGTAGCCTACATAGCCGGGAGGGGAGCCGATGAGTTTGGAGACGGTGTGACGTTCCATATACTCAGACATATCCAGGCGAATCATGGCTTCTTCTGAGCCGAAGAAGTAGGAGGCCAGGGCTTTGGTTAGCTCAGTTTTACCCACCCCAGTCGGTCCAGAGAAGATGAAACTAGCAATGGGACGGTTGGGGTTCTTCAAGCCAACGCGAGCGCGGCGAATGGCGCGGGAGACGGCGCGGACGGCTTCATCCTGACCAATCAGTCGCTGGTGCAGGGTTCCTTCCATATGCAGCAGTTTCTCGGACTCGGACTCGGTGAGTTTGTTCACCGGAACGCCGGTCCAACTGGCGACGATATGGGCGATGTCTTCCTCGCCGACGGTGGGAGAATCTTCGTTGCTGCTGGCGGTTTCGTTTTTGCGGCTTTGGGCGATGGCCTTGATTTCGGCTTTGATTTCCATTTCGCGATCGCGCAGGCCCCCGGCTTTATCAAAGTCCTGAGAGCGCACCGCGTCGTCCTTGTCCTTGAGGACTTGGCGCAGTTCCTTGTCGAGTTCCTTGGCGGCGGGGGGAAGTTGCGATTCGAGCAGGCGCACCCGCGAGCCAGCTTCATCGATGAGGTCAATGGCCTTGTCGGGGAGATAGCGATCGCTGATGTAGCGATCGGACAATTTCGCGGCGGCTTCTAGGGCCTCATCATCAATTTTCAGCTTGTGATGCTGTTCGTAGCGTTCCCGTAAGCCGTAGAGAATTTCGATGGTTTCATCCACCGTCGGCTCACCGACCATCACCGGCTGGAAGCGCCGTTCTAGGGCAGCATCGCGTTCAATATGCTTACGATACTCATCCAGGGTGGTGGCACCGATACATTGCAGTTCACCGCGAGCCAGTGCCGGTTTAAGGATATTCGCGGCGTCGATGGCTCCTTCAGCGGCCCCGGCTCCAATCAGGGTATGCACCTCGTCAATGACGAGAATGACATTGGAGGCTTGGCGAATCTCATCCATGATTTTTTTGAGGCGTTCCTCAAACTCACCCCGGTATTTGGTCCCGGCGACGAGCAACCCGATATCAAGGGTGACGACCCGCTTTTCTTCCAAGATATCGGGGATATCATTGGTGCAGATGCGTTGGGCCAGACCTTCGGCGATCGCCGTTTTTCCGACCCCCGGCTCTCCAATCAGGACGGGGTTATTTTTAGTGCGGCGACCCAAAATCTGAATCACGCGCTCAATTTCTTTCTGACGACCCACAACGGGATCGAGTTTTCCTTCACCGGCCAATTGGGTGAGATTGGAGCCAAACTCATCCAGGGTCGGGGTTTTGGTGCGGCCTCCACTCGAACCGGCGGCCACTTCAGCCGTCTCACCGAGCATCCGAATCACCTGAGTGCGAACCTTGGAGAGATCGACGCCGAGGTTTTCGAGAACCCGAGCGGCGACGCCTTCTCCTTCGCGGATCAGGCCCAGGAGCAGATGTTCAGTGCCAATGTAATTATGACCGAGTTGGCGGGCTTCTTCGAGGGACAGTTCCAGAACTCGCTTGGCTCGGGGCGTGAAGGGGATCTCCACGGCGACGAAGCCCGAGCCTCGACCGATAATTTTCTCGACTTCGATGCGAGCGTCTTTTAAGTTCACACCCATCGATTTGAGGACTTTGGCGGCGACGCCGGTCCCCTCACCGATTAATCCGAGGAGGATTTGCTCCGTACCCACGAAGTTGTGTCCCAGGCGGCGGGCTTCCTCCTGGGCGAGCATGATGACTTTAATGGCTTTTTCTGTAAATCGTTCAAACATGGCTTACTTCCGATACCGAACAGTGTTTAAGGCGGGGGACCCGTTCCACAGGCGCTAGTTGTCGTGCTTGAATTAGCATAGCAAACCTGACTCAAGTCTTGCTACAGACTTCCTCTTTCAATTTGATCGATGAGGCTTGCTCCAGTGTTTTGACGGGATTTAACAACGTCTTAAGATTTTTCCGCCCCAAGCTTGAATCCGCTGTTGAATTTGCTGATCCCATTCCTCTAATTTTTGTAAGAAATTGCGATTTTGTAGCCCACTTAACCACAAAATTAACGCATCATCCCCATTGGCATAGTAACGCCGTCGCCGTCCGGCTTCTTGAAAGCCAAATTGTTGGTAGAGCGATCGCGCGGCCCGGTTCTCGGCGTTGACTTCTAGGGTGGCCCGGGCCAGTTGGCGATCGCGGGCGGCCCGCAACAGTCCCCAGAGGAGTAACTGTCCGAGTCCCCGGCGGCGCTGTTCGGGGTGAACGGCCACAAGGGTTAGATGGGCTTCATCGACGATGGCCCAAAGACAGCCTAGGGCCAGCAATGAGTCGGGGTGATCGCGGTCTTCGATCCCCAGAAGAATACTATTGGGGCTATCGAGTTCGCGTCGATAGCCCTCTTCGGTCCATAATCCCCCGAAACAGAGATGATCGAGAGCCAGGATTGGGCCGAGATGAGCTTCAGTGAGGGGATGGAGCGCCAGACGAGTCACAACAGCAAAGGACGACACAAGACGATAGAGAAAACAATAGCCCAACCAACACCTAAACCCACAAAGGATTCAGCATTGGTAGCCCTTGATCGTACACTAAGAAGGGATGGGTTGAGCGATTGCCCTCGATGTCGCCGGCAGCACCCTCGACGTTCACGGATCCCTTAACCCTCATTACAGTATTACTTGTCCCTCTCTCACTTCTATGGTCTCGACTCCTTCTCTTGACAAACCCCAATCTGGTCGCAGCTTTCTGGACCAGGCGATCGCCTCATCTTCTCCTAATCAAAGCCTTGTCCCCCTCACCACCCGTCTCGGTGACCATGAGTCCTTAGAAATTGGGGGCTGTGATGTGCCGACGCTGGTGCGTCGCTTCGGCTCTCCTCTCTACATTTTGGATGAAACGACCCTGCGGACGGCCTGTCGTCAATATCGAGATGCTTTTGCTCAATACTATGACGGCGAGAGTCTAGTGCTGTTTGCCTCGAAGGCTTGGAGTTGTCTAGCCGTCTGTGCCATCGTCGCCAATGAAGGATTGGGAGTCGATGTGGTCAGTGGTGGGGAACTCTACACGGCCCTCAACGCCGGTGTGGCTCCCGATCGCCTGTATCTGCATGGCAACAATAAATCGGCTCAGGAACTCAACTATGCCATCGAGGCGGGGATCACGGTGGTGGCCGATAACTGGCAGGATTTACAGATCTTGGTGGAGTTAATGGGCGATCGCCGCGATCCCGTGCGGCTGATGTTACGCTTCACCCCCGGCATTGAATGTCATACTCACGAGTACATTCAAACGGGCCACATTGACAGTAAGTTTGGCTTTGACCCCGACTCTCTCGATGCGGTGTTGCAGTTTGTCTCGCAACAGCCGAGTCTCAACTGTGTCGGTCTCCATGCCCATATTGGCTCGCAAATTTTTGAGTTGCAACCCCATCATGATTTACCTGAGGTGATGGTGTCCTGGCTGCAACGGGCGCAATCGTATAATCTACCGGTGACGGAGTTAAACGTCGGTGGAGGACTGGGGATTCGCTATACCGAAGATGATGATCCCCCGAGTATTGATGCCTGGGTTAAAACCATCTGCGATCGCCTCACCCGGGCCTGTCGCGAGGCTAATCTCCCCCTACCGCGCTTGCTGTGCGAACCGGGGCGATCGCTCATTGGCACCGCCTGCGTCACCGCCTACAGCATTGGCGCTCGTAAAACCGTTCCTGGGGTGCGAGATTATATTACGGTAGATGGAGGAATGTCGGACAATCCTCGGCCCATCACCTACCAATCCCGGTATCGTGCTGTGGTGGCGAACCGCATGAGCGCCGCCGCCACCGAAACGGTAACCATTGCCGGGAAACATTGCGAATCAGGGGATGTCGTCATCGCCGATGCCCAACTTCCGGCGACCGAAGCTGGAGATATTCTCGTCGTAATGGGAACCGGGGCATACAATTACAGTATGTCGTCGAACTATAACCGACTTCCCCGCCCCGCAGCGGTCTTGGTCTGTGACGGAGAAGCGAACCTGATTTTACAGCGAGAAACCTACGCGGATCTACTGCGCCAGGATTGCTTACCCGAACGGTTAGTCGCAAAGACTCCTAGACCCTAACGCTTCGGCTGGTAACGGGCCGTTAATCCGTTATCCCGTCCCGAGTCACCCACTCGGGAACGGGCCGTTGACGATGGACTTGGGTAGCGAGCAGTACGAGGAATATCCAGAGTTCAATGGAATCTCTGTGGCAGCAATGGTTAGCAAATTCGAGCGAAACTCAGCCCGCGCTGTGGCGCTTGATTCAACAATCCTGGGTCATTATTGACATCGGGTTGGTCTTTGTGCTGACCTATACAATTCTGGTGGTCGTCAGCGAGCGGCGGACCCTCTGGATGGTACAAGGGTTAGTGTTTTTGATTGTGGCAGCAGCGGTCGGTAATGCCCTCAACCTCAGTTTGCTGCATTTTGTGTTAGATAAAATTGCCATTATTTCAGCGGTCGCGATGGCGGTGACCTTGCAATCTGAGTTTCGGCAACTCCTCGAACAACTTGGCCGGGGCGATATCTCGGGATTATTTCAATCCTCTCGGGATAGTTTGCCCAAATCTGACAGTATTGTCGATGAGGTGGTTGATGCCGTCAAAGAACTCTCGCAAAATCGCACCGGTGCCATTATCGTCATGGAGACTCGGCAACCGATTGACGAACGAGACTTTTCAGTGCCAGGTGTTAAACTGAATGCCGAGGTCTCCAAGGAACTCCTACAAACGATTTTTCAAACCAGTACTCTGCTCCATGATGGTGCGGTCTTGATTCGGGCCTCGCGCATTATTTCGGCCGGTGCTATCCTACCGCTGTCGGAACGGAAGGCGTCACGCCAGTTGGGAACACGCCACCGGGCGGCTATGGGGATTACAGAACGGGTCAAAAATTGTGTCTGTGTGGTAGTTTCAGAGGAAACAGGGTCAATCTCTTTAGCGGAGCGAGGGACCCTCAATCGTCCCTTGACCAGTAGTAAACTCAAGGAACTCTTAGAGGCTTACTTTTCAACGAAAGGTGATGGGGAAGTGGTCGCCCCCAACTGGCGCAACTTGACCCGCCAGTTAAGTCATAAAGGGGGGTCGGCCATCTCTCGATTTTTCGGAGTTGCGCCTTCGACGCCCAAGGATAAACAATAACGACCGTTTTAACGAGCAAGCGAGCATATACAATGCAGGGGTTAACGTCCGGAATGCGATCGAGTTCATGGCTGATGAACGCGGGTTTGCGGTGGTGATTGAGGAAAATAATATGAGTGCGAAGCCAACCCTTTTAGGAACGTTACCCACTGACCTCGATCCGACGCGATTGCCCAAACATGTTGCTGCGATTATGGATGGCAATGGACGTTGGGCGCAGCGTCGGGGATTGCCACGTCTGGTGGGCCATCAACGGGGGGTTGATGCCTTAAAAGCCTTAGTCCGCTGTTGTGATGATTGGGGGATTCAGGCGTTAACGGCCTATGCGTTTTCGACGGAAAACTGGGGACGACCTCTCGAAGAAGTGGATTTCCTGATGATGCTGTTTGAGCGGGTGCTACGACAGCAGTTGAAGGAGATGATGGAGAAGAATGTCAAAATTCGCTTTGTGGGCAATTTAAGTACGCTTCCGGCCTCACTCCAGCGGGAAATTGAAGCGGCGATGAGTCAAACGGACGGAAATTCAGGGATTCAGTTTACGGTAGCTACAAATTACGGTGGCCGCCAGGAAATTCTGGCGGCCTGTCAGGAGATTGCTAGGCAGGTGCAGCGGGGGGAACTGGCCCCTGAGGAGATTGATGCGAGTCTGTTTGAACAGCATCTCTATACGGCTGGGGTGGGTGACCCGGATTTACTGATTCGTACCAGTGGCGAGATGCGGATTAGTAATTTTCTACTCTGGCAAATTGCTTATGCTGAGTTGTATGTGACGGATACGCTTTGGCCGGAGTTCGATCGCGATGCGTTCCGTGAGGCGTTGCTGGCTTATCAACGACGCGATCGCCGGTTTGGGAAGGTGAAAACGCCTTCGATTTAGGGGGGGAAGAAGGGAACAGGGAACACCGGAACTGGGAATAGGGCCTAAAAAAAGCCCGCTGGGGGCGGGCTGAGGATGAAGGACTGAGGAATCGGTTATAGGCTTCGATTAGCTGTCGCTGGTTTCGGCTTCGAGTTGTTGAGGTTCACTGTCACCGAAAACATTGACTTTGACTACCCGATGGACAGCTTCAGGGGCTTTGGGAAGGGTGAGCGTCAGTACTCCGTCTTGGTATTCGGCTTTGGCGTCACTGTTGGTGACAGGAAGGGGTAGGCTGAGGGTACGACGGAATTTGCCCACCGGGAACTCGCTGTAGAAGCGTTTGTTGTCTTCACCGGGTTGGGGCTTGTGGTACTCGCCGGCGATCGCCACGCTTTCACGGGTGACTTCAATGTCTAAGTCTTCGCGGTTGATCGCCGGGAGTAACGCCCGCAGAATGAAGGCATCTCCTTCTTCTTCGAGTTGGATGGGAATTGACCAGTTGCGAGAGTTGTCTTCTCCGGCAATTTCGTTAAAGGCGCGGTTGATTTGACGTTCGAGGCGTTCGAGTTCGTTGAAGGGGTTAAGCGTGTAGAGTTGCATAATTGATGTCCTCCCGATTTTCTTTTTTGAACTGCCTGGGGGGAGAGGCGTGTTCTCCCTCCGCTGTTGTTTTTATTGTGTCGTTTCTATTAGGAAACTGAAAGGCAGACAACCGTACTGAAAAGATGTTACTTCCCGAATTTCGGTTGACAACACTATGAGATTGGAGAACCGAACAGGGGGAAGAAGGGAGGGAGGCAAGAGGCAAGAGGCAAGGGGCAAGAGGCAAGCTAGCAATAGGGCTATCTGGAGTGGGGTGAGGTTCGTTTCATTACATCTAGGATGAGCGATCGCCCGTACTCTAGTAAGAGCCTATACCTGATCACGCCGATGAATTGGTTTATTACTGATGATGGAGACTGCCAGTCTCTCGAATTCCAGTCCTGGGACCCCTATCGCCCGTACCGCCTCTATCGATTCTTGACGGAACTCGAGGATATTCTGGACGAAATTACGAGCGATCGCCAACGCCTAGAAGCGATCGCCCCTCGGGTCTGTGAGTTCCTGGAAACGGCAACCTGGCTCGATAGCGCCTATGTTCCCCCGGATGCGCAACGGGGTTGGTCTGTATCCAAACTCTATACTGAACAGGACTACCCTCTCACCGTGCAACTGGTGTCTTGGAAACCGGGGGCAAAATCCACGATTCATAATCATGCCACTTGGGGCTTGGTGGCGATGTTGAGTGGTTGTGAACGGAATCACTTTTGGCGACGGACTGAGGGGGACGCCATTGAAAAAGTGGGCGATCGCATCGTCTGTGAAGGGGAAATGATCACCTTTAGCCCCGGTGCGATTCATTCGATTGAAGCCTTAGGGGATGAACCGACGATTTCCTTTAACCTCTATGGGGAAACCGATTTCCCGAAACGCTTTAAGTTTGATGCGATCGCCCAAACGGCGGAACATTTTTGAGGCGGTTTAAGCCATCACCATGCCACCATCGACATTTAGGGTTTGTCCGGTCATATAAGCGGCCGCCGGATCAGCCGCCAGGAAACGAATCAGGCCGGCCACTTCTGTGGCTTCGCCAAAGCGTGCCAAGGGGATAAACTTGAGGATCTCATCGGCTTTGATGTCATGAGTCATGTCGGTGGCAATAAACCCCGGTGCAACAGCGTTCACGGTAATGCCTCGGCTGGCCAGTTCCTTGGCCACGGTTTTGGTGAAACCAATGACCCCGGCTTTGGCGGCACTATAGTTGGCCTGTCCGGGATTGCCCATTTGTCCGGCGACGGAGGCGATATTGATAATGCGTCCTGATTTTTGTTTCAGCATCAGTTTGGTGACGGCGCGGGTACAGAGAAACACTCCTGTTAGGTTGAGGTTGATCACCGCTTGCCAGTCGGCGGGCTTCATGCGCATTAACAGGGTATCGCGGGTAATGCCGGCATTGTTGACGAGGACATCGACTCGTCCCCAGGTGTCGGTGGCGGCTTTAATCAGGGCGTTGGCCTCGTCTTCTTGGGAGACATCGGCTTTGACGGCGATCGCCTCGCTTCCCATCGCCTGAATCTCCGCGACCACCTCCTCGGCGGCGGCACTGGAACTGGCATAGTTCACCACCACATTGGCCCCTTCGCTGGCCAAGGCTAAGGCGGTGGCCCGGCCGATACCTCGGGACCCACCGGTGACGATCGCCACGTTCTCGTTGAGGTGTTGCAAATTTGCGGGTAAAGCGTCCATAGCGTGTTGAATGTCCTTATTCTCGGCAAGAGTCCCTATTTTAAGGTCTGACGGTCTTTTGAGAAATTCCTCGGCTCAACCTCCCTCGTCGCCTTGCCCACTTAGGTCAGCTGAACCGCGACAACTCAACTCCGGGACATCAATTGGCGAAATGGTGGCGAAATGGGGCGAAATGGGGTTGACAAATTCAATGACATCCTAAATAATGGTAAATCGCGGACGAAAAAGCCGCACCATCTAAATATGCGGAACTGGCGGAATTGGTAGACGCGCTAGATTCAGGTTCTAGTGTTCGCTTAGGACTTCCGGGTTCAAGTCCCGGGTTCCGCATTCTGGAAAACAAAACAGATCTGAAGAAGGGACCACCTCGATTGGGGCTGTCCCTTTTTTTTGAGGTTCTCAAAGGTAACGGGAGCGAAAACCAAGCCAGATCCATACAAGCATGGCTTGATTCTCCATGCCATTGATCTGCGGGACGCGGGGTCAAGCGGATCGCCAGAAGGTAAGACGGGTCACTCCGAGGAGTCGAAAGCACTTCTTTGGGTAGGAAGCCGACACGGTAATCTTTGATGAGCGTGTTCGGTCGTTCACGACTGGACTTTGAGCCAACCTCGTCGGACAGCGTAGAGAAGGCGGTCAATGGTGGCTTGCTCATCTTGGGTGTAAGCTTCTTCCAATAGGAGAGTTCGGAGAACATGACGGGCATGAAGGCTAACATACCCAGATTGCCAAATTTGAGCAAATAGATCGTCAACGGAGTTTTGGGGAAGTTTAAACTGAGTGGGCATCATCTTAGCCGATAGTTCAATGCGGTCAACACTACTATCGATGATCTGCCAGGCAACGACCGTGACGCATTTCGCCTGAATCCGTGATACTGCTGAGGCGGTGAGAGTGATGGCAACATTCCCTCTCGTGTGAGTCATTGCCCCCAGCCTCGGTGATTGAGATCACATTAAGGAGTCGGGTTCACTCGGCCGCTTCTTGTTGGAGACAAGCGTCACAGAGGCCGAAAAACTCTAGGGTATGGTAGAAAATCTTGAACTGATGCTTGTCTTGTAGGCGATGTTCGAGATCATGGACGGGACATTCCCCGATGGGAATCGATGTCCCACATTGGAGACAGGTGAGGTGGTGTTTGTCTTGCTGGCGGGAACTGTAGAGGGATTCCCCGCTGGCGAGGGTACGAACTTGGACTAACCCTTCAAGTTTGAGGGACTCCAGAGAACGATACACCGTCGCTAACCCCATACTTTGATTTTGCTGACGCAATTTGACATAAATATCTTGGGCGGAGAGCGATCGCCCTTGAGTATTGAGCAAGGTGATAATTTTTTCTTGGGAACGGGTGCGACGGGTTTTCATGAACAAGATCTCAGGAGCTAAATGTGGATCGTTGGGGGACGCGATACGGTAACGTAGATTAGGTAGCACCTCCACTACCATTGTGCCAAGCATTTGATCATTGCCGTGAGTCAAACTTATCAAGCTCAAATTTATGTCACCCTGCGCCCTTCGGTGTTAGATCCGGCCGGGACAGCGGTGCAGTCGGGACTGCAACAACTCGGGTTTACGGGAGTTGAACGAGTCCGCATCGGGAAGTATGTCGAACTGACGGTTACGGCGGTCGATGACGCTGACGCGACGCAACAGGTGGATCAGATGTGCGATCGCCTCCTGGCCAATCCGACTATTGAAAACTATCGCTTTGAGGTGCAGGCGGTGACCGAATCAATATCCGAAGGAGTAACAGCATGAGATTCGGTGTCATTGTCTTTCCTGGCTCGAACTGCGATCGCGATGTTGTCTACGTCACCCAAGATATCCTCAAACAGCCCACTCGCAAAATCTGGCATCAGGATACGGATTTGTCGGATATTGATGTGGTGGTGGTTCCAGGAGGATTTAGCTATGGGGATTATCTCCGCTGTGGGGCGATCGCTCGCTTTTCGGCCATTATGCGATCGGTTCTCGATCATGCCAAGGCGGGTAAGCCCGTTTTAGGCATTTGTAATGGTTTCCAAATTCTCACGGAAGTGGGGTTGCTTCCGGGGGCGTTAGTTCGTAATCGGGATCTGCATTTTATCTGCGATCGCGCCCCCCTCACCATTGAACGTCATGATTGCCCCTGGACACAAGGCTATGGCGATCGCCGTGAGATCAACTTGCCCATCGCCCATGGGGAAGGACGCTATCATGCTGATGCCGAGACCTTAGCTCAACTCGAAGACCAAGGCCGGGTTCTCTTTCGCTACTGTAGCCCCTCGGGAGCGGTGGATGAGGCAGGAAATCCCAATGGTTCGTTAAATAATATTGCAGGGATTTGCAATGAAGCGGGAAATGTGCTAGGCATGATGCCTCACCCCGAACGAGCCGCCGACGCACAATTGGGATCAACCGATGGCTTAGGGCTATTTGAAGGGCTGCTTCAGAGTCAACGGGTGGCCGTCTCATCTTAAGATGGTGTTAAAGATGGTGTTAACGAAGATTTGGAGTTAGTGAACGATGGCAATCGAAGTAAAAGTCCCAGACATGGCTTGTGCGGCTTGTGCCAGTACCATTACCGAGGCGATTCAGAAGTTGGACGCGACGGCCGAAGTTCGCGCCAATTTGGAGACAAAGTTGGTTTCGATTGAGACCAAACAGCCTGATGAGACGGTGAAATCGGTGATTACTGAGGCTGGCTATACGGTAGAGTGAGGGAATCGGGAACAGGGTATTGACTGCCGGAAGGGGGCGACCATCAAGGTACGCCCCCACATCTTTTTTTACCTTTTTTTGCCGGGTCGCCCCTGTTCTTCTGACCTCAATTTATGTTAACAAGGTGCGAATCATACTTTGGGCTTGACTGCCGTAGCCGCCGCCGAAGAGATTGTAGTGGTTGATGATGTGATAGAGATTATAGAGGGTTTTGCGGCGATCATACCCTTCATCGAGAGGCCATTCGGCGTTGTATCCCTGGTAAAACGCAGCGGGGAAACCGCCAAAGAGTTCAGTCATGGCGATGTCGACTTCGCGATCGCCATAATAGGTGGCGGGGTCAAAAATGACCGGTTCCCCATCGGCGGTCACCGAAGCATTCCCTCCCCAGAGATCACCATGAACAATCGAGGAAATCGGATCATGGCCGGCTAAGAGTTGAGGAATCCTCTCAACTAACTCATCCGCCCCAGTAAAGTGCATTCCTTTGCGGGCCGCCAGACGCAGTTGAAAGCCGATGCGATGTTCAGCGAAAAACTCAGCCCAGTCATCAGTCCAGGGATTCATCTGAGTGGTGGCCCCGATGGTGTTGCTGCGATCCCAGCCGAAGCGATCGCGGGTTCCCGTGCGGTGCATTTGCGCCAGTTTGCGCCCCATCTCCTGCCACACCTGAGATCCCCCGCCCCGGCCTTGCAAGTCCAGATATTCCATCACCAGATAGGCGGAGTTTCCGGCTGTTCCCCAACAAATGGGTTTAGGAACGCGAATCGTGTGCGTCTCCCACATTTCCTTGACACCCACAGCCTCAGCAGCAAACATCTCTAAGGCTGAAGCCTGGTTGAGTTTAATAAAAAAGGTGCGGTTCCCGTCGGATAGGGTACTACTTTGATTGATGCAGCCACCACCAACAGAGCGGTTTTGAGAGATGTTAAAGGGTTCTCCGGTGGCTTGGCTAATCTCGGCGGCAATTTGCTCCCACATTGGCATTCCGGGTTTGGCGTTCCAGGGTGATAGTCCAGCTTCAGCCTAGGATATTCACGGGCTAACTTGCAAACCCAAATAGGTCAATACCAGTTCACTGTCGCCGGGATTGGCGATTTCATGGACTTCGCCCACATCCACGGCGATACAGGTTCCCGGTTCGAGGGGATAGACTTGTCCGTCAATGGTGATGGTTCGTGACGTACTCCCGACGCCGATCGCTAAGCGGTACGGCGCGGGCTTCTCCTCCCGTTACGGGATTCGCGTTTTATAGTGAGGCGAACGCCCAACCCCACTTTTTTGATGAGTACCCCAGAATTAACGTCCCGTGGCATAGACGCACCGCAATGCGGGCATTCATGCCAGCGGTCAGACAACTCCTTGGGAACTCGGTTGAGGCAAATTGCACAATGTTGGGATGTGCCAGCGGGGTTAACCTTCACAACCAACCGCCCAGCTTTGGCAGCTTTGTACGGAAGGATTTCGTTCAGGAACCCAGCTATCCCAGCATCAGCAAAACTTTTGTTTAGTCCCGACTTAGCCGATTGACCGTTGGGGAGGAAAGCTCCATCCTCACCCTGTTTTGGCTTATTGCGTCGGGCCAGATTGGAAACTTTCAAATCCTCCACAAAGATTACGTCAGCTTTGGCCACCAACTCGCCAGCCGTTTCAAAATGCCATTGCCGCCGCTGCCTCGCAATGCGTTGATGCAGCTTGGCAATACGCTCATTGAGCTTGCGACGTGGTTTTGAGCCTTTAGCCCTCGCATCTCGTTTAGCCTGGAGCTTAACCAACTTATCTTCGGCTTGCCGATAAAACTTTGGCGGCTGCTTCCTGGTGCCATCTGAGCAGGCGATGAAGTATTCCAACCCTGCATCGACACCAATGCTATTGGTTTCGGTGGGATGTATCTCGATCGCTGGCAAGTCAGGAACGCTCTTGTCTTCAAG
>NZ_JAWOCL010000021.1:0-50671 GCF_046483825.1 Sodalinema sp. | reverse complement strand
TTTGTCGAGCTTTCAAACGATTTAATTTTCGAGGTTCGGAATGCGTCGTTTGGGGGGCGTTGTTTGCCCGTCCTCCCGAGCGCTTAACTAATCTAACAAGACTATCTGGGGCTGTCAACCCTTTTTTTCAAAGTTTTTTGAAAGTTTTTTGCTGCCTTGCTCCGAAACTCCCTCAGGGCAAGGCTTTCAGCCCGAAAACTTTTTTGATTTTTTCCTGATTTCTCCCCGTTGACCCCTGATCAACCGGATCTAGGGGAGAGATGGGGAGCTGGGAACTGACGAATCGGTTAGGGATAGATCGCCTCCCCAAAGAATCCCTAATGAAACCTCCTCGCCGAACGGTATGGTTGAACATGCTGTATTCAGAATGAGGGACGTCTCCTGTGACCCTATCTCCTGTCTTACCCCCTTGGGTGGTTTTAGATCCGTTGATCCAAAGTTGGCTGGCCGAAGATATCGGACGGGGCGATCGCACCAGTCAGACCTTACTCAACGGTCAATCTCGACAAGGAACCGCAGAATGGACGCTCAAAGCCCCCGGCGTGATTGCCGGTTTACCCGTAGCGCAACGTATCTTTGAGCAACTCGATCGCCAAATCCAAAGCGAACTTATATATAAAGAGGGAACCGCCTGCGAAACAGGGACCGTAGTGGCCCGCTTCCAGGGAAACCTCCAAAACCTACTCATGGGAGAACGAGTCGCCCTAAACCTCGTTATGCGTCTCAGTGGCATTGCCACAAGTACCCGTGAGTACGTCGACACCATCGCCGACCTCCCCACACAGCTCACAGATACTCGTAAAACCACACCCGGACTGAGACTACTCGAAAAATATGCCACCTGTGTCGGAGGTGCTATTAACCATCGTTTAGGACTTGACGACGCCATCATGATCAAAGACAACCACATTGCCGCAGCCGGTAGCCTAACCGCAGCCGTGACGCAGATTCGTCCTCAAATTCCCTATCCGCTGACCATTGAAGTCGAGACGGAAACCCAAGAACAAGTCCAAGAGGCCCTCCAAGCTGGAGTAGACATCATCATGTTGGACAACATGTCCCTCCCCGACCTAGACAATGCCGTGCAACTCATTCGCCGAGAGAACCCCAACATCAAAATTGAAGCCTCAGGCAACATCACCCTAGAGCGTCTGCGAGCCATCGCGGAAACCGGAGTGGACTATATTTCCACCAGCGCCCCCATCTCACGCGCTCCCTGGCTCGATATCAGCATGAAACTTAATGTCCCCTCGAAGAGCTAGGGGACATCACAGAACCTGAGAGAAAGGAGTCAAACCAGCAAACTGAGTCGTCAACGGGAAATGAAATGCACCCAGAACTCACCATCGGGGATACAGACACGACGAATCAAGTTATAGGAGTAATGAAGAAACGCACCGCTTAAATCCCGGCGGTAGCCCCATTCAAACCATTCTCCGTAGGGATCATGGACAATAAAACCGCGATCATCATAGCCAACAAGGACAATAATGTGACCGAACGAGGTGAAATAGCCATGAATAACCGCAGGATTCCCCCCTGCCAACCAATCCTGGACTTCCTCAATGGTGGCATTGGTGCGAAAGGTATCACGACAGCCATAATCCCGTACCACTCGCGCTAAATCGTAGGGACTATGACGACTCCAGCCACGATTAATCATGTATTCGTAGAGTTCATCCTCAAACTGCCCCACAGAACTACGGCGAGAAGCCCCCAAAAAATCTAAACACATGGCCAGAGAGGTCACATTACAAGACCCCATGGGATTATACCAATTGTCCAATTGGGACTTGTAAGGCACATCGAGACGGATGGTCGTCGGTTTATGTAGGGGAACCTGACGATCCTCTTCTTCCCAGATTTCCACATGCTCTCGGAAGGCATACCAGATTTTTGAGTCTTCCACCTTGCCCGTATCCCCCCGCTTGGGGAACGCCGTATCCCGTAAAGCAACACGTAAATGATTGCGCACCTCTTCATAGTCGACGAGGCGAAATTGTTCCCCCGCCGGAACTGAACGCTTTTCAGTATCAGCCAGGGCCGACGACTGTACGGGCCGAGATTTGAAGACTGTGTTTTGGAGAACTTTCAACTCCGGGGGGGGTTTAGGCAAATCCTCCCGTCGGGTTTGAATCATAAGCCGAGCTGTTGCAGCCCCAAGATAGCCCAGTTCCTCTACATCCATCAACTCTTGAAAGCGGTCAAAGGCAGCTGTACTCAATGGGCCAAAGAGTCCATCCGCCGGAGGCTCCAGTAATCCGAGATCAATCAGGCGTACCTGAATTTGACGAGTCAGTTCCTCATCAGCGGCAATATCCTGATAATCGTATTTGCGATCCGTACCGAGAAAGTCCTGTAGCTTCATCAAAAACTCCTTGTGGAAACCCCCACCTCGCACCGCAGGTGGGGGAGGAAACAAGCGTCAGCCAGCAGGGTTCAATACCCCACTGACGGACCATCTCTGCGGGCAACTAACTAAAATGCCCGTGGCGCGATAGAGTAACGTAACCTTGCCAGCACTAAACTGACCAATACGCTTCCAGGTCAACCCAGAAACCGAAACTTGCCGAGCGGTATCGCCACTGACATAGCCGACTGAGACACGACCGGCCATTTCAGCCCGCACCAGATCCCCTTTTCGGAATCCGTGGCGGGTCACTGTGCCCCCATATTTGCGGCGTACCCCCTTCTTTTTCGGAACCATCAGGTGCAGTTGCCGACGACTAATGGGTGGCCGTTTAATCACCACAAATGGGGCAGATGTGAGCTTAACCTGGCCAAATAAACAACAACCGTGACTCCGTTTTCCGTAGAAAGGGCGATACTGAATGAAGTATCCACAAGCTAAGGCAATCCCATCGACAGCATGGGTTTGGGGGACTGCCCTGGCTTTATCCTGAGATTTCGTTAATCCCAAAACAGAGCGAAGTTGAGCGGTGCCATTGCCATCACTCTGCCACCCATAGCGAGTATAAACCGGGGCAATCTGCTCCATTTGCTCAAGGGCGTAGGCTTGCCCCACCATCACAGGTGAGAAACCCTTACCGGATTTTGCCCCCTTTCGACCTGAGGTTAAGTCCACGTCGGCGCGGACTTTCTCGTAGCCAATAGCCGCAATGGGAAAGAGTCGAGATAACTCCTGAACCACCCGAAACTCTAGGTCTCGGTTGGCTCGAATGCTGGGGGCGACGTTCTTCTGTCTACGGTTGTTAAATCGTTTTTGGCGATGATTCCGTAATGGGAAGGGTAACTCTCGATTGATTCGCCGACTACGGCGAGAACGCCGAAGCATTCTGCGATTGTCCATCCGCTCCCGCACCTTGAGATAGGGGAGTTCTAGGTGGGACTGAAATAGGGTCGCTTTAGCCGATTGAACGGCAATCCCTGAATAGAGTTTGCCGGGATCGACACCAACCACAATGGGTTGAGTCTTACGACCTGATGGTTCGGCTTTTAAGCGCACGGCCTTAAGGCGGAGATTTGTTTTGACCCATGTTGCTCGGCCTTGCTCTACCCATCGCTGTGCGCGATGGCGCTTGGTGGGCATGGCGGGAGTCCCATCCGGGTTTTGGACAGGGATACGTTGCATGGAAGATAATTCCCAAACTACAGGTCTCTTAAGCCAGTACATACGGTGTGTCTGGGTTAACCCCACTCCCTGAGATTCCAGGGCCTTACAGATAATCCGGTGCGCGAGAAGCAACCGGACGTGTTGCCGTATGCACCTCAATGGCCGATTCGCAGCTACGACCAGGTTATCTCTGGTCACTCCTCCACCTCGGCAAATGCCAGGTGGGGGTCATTGATTGAACTGTTATGCCACTCCCCTAGTGAGATAGGTCGATCGTACCGCGATCGCAGCCCAAATTTGAGCCAGCCTCAGGAATCAATCGCAGTTTCCCCAATTAAACCAGTTGGCAAGAGCGCGCTCGATCTCCTATACTCTAAGGGGCGACTCAAACATCGGGATGTAGCGCAGCTTGGTAGCGCGCCTGCTTTGGGAGCAGGATGCCGCAGGTTCAAATCCTGTCATCCCGACTCAATCGCAACGGATACAAACGAGAAACACCCCCGAGACCATCTCAGGGGTGTTTCTGTTGGATCATCACGCCTGTGAGGCAATCAGGGGAGACGCTTAAATCTGGCGAGAGCCAAAACGGCCAACTCTAGAGAAACGTCCCCACAGAAACGGGATAGCTAAAATCACAAGTTTGACAATCCAGGGTGCAAAGTAAAGACTCAGAACAGCACAGAGTCCAGCCACACCCACCGCTGCAACCTTAATCATCTCCTCAGTCGTGTTGAGGCTGAGGAAAAAGGAGCCAACGGCAAACGCAAGGGCAACCAAGCAGGCAACCAACATCTGTAATACCTCAAATTTAGGAAATTCGTTAAGGATGCGGTGCGTTCCTTCGGTGCAAAAGCCCTACTTCCGTCTTCCCACGTGTATTGTTTAGACCGATAGGAAGATGAACGATTAAGTTGACTAATCTTTACACTCGCCTCAACTTATGTCAAGGATCATGTTCATGAATCTCTGATACAGAGAAATACTCAAACCTGAAACCCTAACTAAGAGCGGGCTTCAGGCATAATCAGCATCGCATCCCCAAAGGAGAAAAATCGATAATTTTCAGCGATCGCCTCCTCATAAAGCCCCAAGAGTCGTTGTCGTCCCAGTAAAGCCGAGACCATCATCATCAAACTGGACTTGGGAAGATGGAAGTTTGTAATTAAGCCATCCACCACCCGCCAACGATATCCCGGATAAATAAACAAATCGGTTTTGCCCGAAAACGGCGCGATCTCCCCTGATGGCTGTTGGCCAGCGGCGGATTCGAGCGATCGCACCGCCGTCGTTCCAACCGCAATTACCCGTCCTCCCCGAGATCGGGTCTGACGAATTGCTTCCACCGTTGTAGCTGGGACATCCAGCCACTCCTGGTGCATAACATGCCTACGAATATCTGACGTTTCCACGGGCCGAAACGTTCCCACCCCAACATGGAGAGTTACAAACGCCTGAGAGATCCCTTGCTCATGCAGCCGTTGCAACAGATCCGGCGTAAAATGCAATCCTGCCGTTGGGGCCGCCGCTGATCGAGCTTCGCGAGCGTAAACGGTCTGGTATTGACTGCTATCGGCTTGAGACTGCGTCACATACGGAGGGAAGGGAACTTCCCCATAGTCTTCTAAGGTCTCCAAAACCGTTTGTCCCGAGGGTGGAATTAGCTGCAACACTCGACCTCCCGTCGCCTCATCAGTGGTCAGAACCTTAGCTCGAAACGTTCCGAAATCCTCAGTAGGCGAACCGTTCGGGGCATCAAAACGGATCTCAGCCCCCGGTTTCAAACGCTTACCCGGTTTCACCAAAGCCAACCAACGATCCTCAGTCTGTTCTTCGAGCAGCAGCACCTCGACCTTGGCCCCACTTGATTTGTGACCATGAAGACGAGCGGGTAAGACCCGAGTATCATTTAAAACCAATAAATCTCCTGCTTTCAACCAATTCGGTAACTGCCAAAAGACTTGATGGCTGTGATCTTGTGGTGAATGGACAACCAGTAAACGGGAATGATCCCGAGGGGTGACTGGATTCTGAGCAATCCGTTCCTCGGGTAAATGATAATCATAAGAATCGAGTTGTAAATCATCCTCAGACGTGGGGATCATAGTTGAATTTAAACCAGGACATCATCAACAGTGAACAGGAGTATACGCAATGGGATCAAGGACTCTGAGGGTCAAATCAAGCGATCGCCTCCCTCAGCCATTTTCGCAATTGATTCGGGATTGGGGAACCTTCCCCATGCAACTATGGGGAGTTCACCCTAGGAGCTTGGGTCAGAGTCAGCGACCATAGAGATAGACCCCAATTCAAGGCACTCTCTATGGATTACCTCTACTATCTTGCCAACGCCAGCCTGACGTTACGGGTCGTTGAACATCTCAAACGACAAAATTTTCCCGTTCGCTTCATCACCGTCATTCACCAAATCGACGGATGGGTGCTACGAGTTAAGATGGACTCCCCATTGAGCCGTCAGGATCATGGTAATTTCCAAGCTTACCTCAAAGAAGTGGGAATTCCCTATCCCTCCAACATCCGAGTGCAGATGGCGATGTGGAGTTTAGAAACAGACCAGGCTCCTGTGGATGTTATGCGACGCTATCAAGTGGCTGTTGTCTGTCATGGCAACCCAGACACCGCAGAAATTGAAGCCTTCCGTCGTCAGTTTGTTCGGGGACTTGGTTATTGTCCCGAAACCTTAGCGTGAACGGGTATTGAGACAGCGATCGCAGCATTAGATCATCGCACCATTTGATCAGGTCAATCAGGGTCATCTTCAGCATTGGCAGACCAGAAATTCGCCACTTAGGCTTGGACTAAAATAAACAAAAAAACGTTTCACAGCAAGGGTTAAAGACGTTAATTTAGTCCTATCTGATGTGACGAATACAAAAGACTCAATCCAAAATACTGACAAGGTACTCTTGTAACGTCAGTTGAACGTGATTCACAATCACAGGCTGTCCGATCGCAATCATATCGGGCAGTTTTGTGTTGATAGGCTCCCTCAATCCCCGGTTAGGAAGAGACTGACAACGAACTAAAGCCAAATCAAAGCGACAGGGAAGCTCAGCATACTGGGGGAAGCGAGACAAAAACAAGGACGCCGCCTTCTGCAATCGCTGACACTTAGCCGCCGATAAAGCACCTCGTCCATCGTCATCCCAATTCCCACGACTGCGAGTTTTAACCTCCACAAACGCGAGAATTTTCGCCTGTTGAGCCGTCGCAGGAAACCCCGCCACAATATCCAACTCCCCCAAACGACATCGCCAACGTTGGTGTAACACACGCACCCGAGATCCCCGTAACCACTGAGCCACGAGATCCTCCCCTAGAGTTCCCAGAGTGTTCCTGCTAGGATGAGCCTTGGAGTGCCTGTCGTGAGACGGACTGTAACCTTTTGTCATGGGAGAGAACGATTGTGAACTACGAGGATGAACAGTATTGGTATCAGCATTGGTATCAGCCACTGGCGATCGCAGCCAAAGCCAGCCTCAACATCAGCCTGGCCATCATCTGCATCTTAACGTTCGCCGTAGCAGACCTAGCCTGGGACAATTCCCAAGCTCAAGCCGTGGCCTATGAAAAGCAAACCCTCTATGGATCTGACTTTTCTGGTCAAGATTTACGAGATTCCAACTTTACTTTAGCAACCATCCGTGCTAGCGATTTCAGCAAAACCAACTTACAAGGGGTGCAACTGTTCCGAACCAAATTCAAAAACGTCAACTTAGAGGGAGCCGATTTGAGCTTCGCCACCCTAGACTCGGCCTTGTTCTTAGAAAGCAACCTCAAAAATGCCATCCTTGAGAGTGCCTTCGCCTATAACTCAGAATTTCGTAACACCAATATCGAGGGAGCCGACTTTACCGATATCTTTCTCAGCGATGACACCGTGATCGAGTTATGTGAGATCGCTTCGGGAACCAACCCCGTCACGGGCAATAAAACTCGGGATACCCTCGGTTGCGACTATCTCTAGGAAACGATCTCTAGGAAATTGCCCAAACCCGCTCAGACTGGGCTATCTGTACTGAACTGAGCCGGGTAGATCGGCCGTCAATCCCCCGGTTGTGATCGGATCACGGCGATCGCGCATCACTAAAGAAGAGTTTAGAGGTTTCTGTGATCCGCGATCGCCCACATCAGCCAATCCACCCCAGCACGAGAAGCCAAATCACTCAGACGGCTATTTGGACAAGGTTTGAGTTTGATGGGGTAGCTCAATAACAAAACCAGCTCCGCCGTCAGCCGATGGTTGATAGAAAAGTCGCCCCCCATGTTTGTCAACCACAATCTGGTAACAGATGGACATCCCTAACCCCGTTCCCTTGCCGATCGGCTTGGTGGTAAAGAACGGATCAAAGACTTGCGATCGCAGATGTTCAGGAATCCCCAAGCCATTATCCTCAATTCTCACCCGAACCACCTCCCCATCTAACTCCGTAGAAATACGAATTTGGCTCGGCTGAGCGTACACCTCCTCAACGGTACGCTGGCGATCGCGCTCTTCGAGAGCGTCAAGAGCATTCACCACAATATTCATAAACACCTGGTTTATCGAACCCGCATGACATAACACCTGGGGTAAGGCTCCATAATTTCGGATGATCTTGACTTCAGGGCGATCAGACTTAGCCTTGAGGCGATTCCCCAAAATCGTCAACGTACTCTCAATCCCCTCATGTAAATCCACCGGTTTCACCTCCGACTCATCCAGGCGGCTGAAATTCCGTAGACTAGAGACAATTTCCCGGATACGTTCAGCCCCAACCCGCATCGAACCGAGAATTTTGACAATATCCCCGGCGATAAAATCCAATTCAATCTCATCCCGTCGTTGAGCCACCTCCGGATCATCGAGAGGGCAATTCTGCTCATACAGTTGGATAAACCCCAATAAATCCCCAATATACTCATCAGCATGAACCAAATTGCCATAGATGAAATTGACAGGATTATTGATTTCATGGGCCACCCCAGCCACCAACTGTCCCAAACCTGACATTTTTTCCGTTTGCACTAACTGGGCCTGAGTCTCCTTGAGGGTGTTCAGGGCCTGCAACAGTTCTTCGGTACGCTCCTTAACTCGCTGTTCGAGAGTTTCAGTCAGTTCCTCCAGAGCCTTTTGGGCCAGTTGCCGATCTTGAATTTCCTGGGCCAGTTGTTGATTTTGTTCAGCCAACTCTTCCTCAGCCAGTTCTCGGCTTTCTTCACTCAGCACATACCACCAGGAGGCGATCCCTAAAATCACCAGTAGGGGAGCGTAAAGTGCTACAAACACCGTCAATAGGCCTTCATCGAGTTGCGGCGATCGCGGTGGTAACTCTTTCAAGCCTAGATAGGCGACGACAACAAATAAGAGTCCCGTAATACTGGCAACGAGGGTAAAGGCCCCTAGGAACCGTAATACCTTTCGATCGAGGTGAGGGGCAATTTTGCTATGAAAAGTCTTTTGCAACGGCTGCAACAGAGGAAACTCTCCCCACTCGATGGCCGGTTTGCAGCGATCATGACAGCGAGAATCTAAGCTACAACACAGCGAACAGATTGGCCCGTCATACACCGGACAATGGGCCATATCTTGCGGTTCATAGGCGTTGTCACAGAGACAGCAATCGATCAAATCTCGATTATCTAAGGTACGAACCGCCCCAGTCAGCCTGTCATCGAGGCTGGCGATCAGGCTGGTGGCTTCAATTTGGCTTTGATAGGGATTGACACGGGCAATGTAGAATCGTCCTTGCGTGAGTTTGGCCAGCAGCGGTGAGAGAACGACAGCCAAACCGAGGGCAATAAAGGGGGAATAGGCTTGAGCGTAATCCCCCCAGGTTCCCACAAAAGCGACGATCGCCACCAAAGAAGCAATAATCGTTGCTCCAAACCCCACCGGATTGATGTTATAGAGATGAGCCCGCTTAAACTCAATATAGGAGGGACTCCAGCCCAGGGGTTTGTTAATGACCAAGTCGGCCACTAAGGCCCCAACCCAGGCGATCGCCACATTCGAATACAGTCCCAACACCGCTTCTAACGTTTCAAACACTCCCAACTCCATCAACAGCAGCGAGATGGCCACGTTGAAAATTAGCCAAACCACTCGTCCTGGATGATTATGGGTTAAACGGGAAAAGAAATTCGACCAGGCTAAAGACCCCGCATAAGCATTCGTGACGTTAATCTTGATTTGAGAGACCACCACAAACAGCGTCACCACCGCCAACACCGTTTCAGGGCGGCTAAAGACATCCTCAAACCCGGCTAAATACATATATACAGGTTCTTTGGCCTGAGTCATCGAAATCCCATGTTCCAGGGCTAAGAAGGCCAGAAACGCCCCTCCAATCTGTTTGGCCCAACCTAATACAACCCAACCGGGACCAGCGGCCATGGCGGCTAACCACCAACGGTAACGATTCTGGGGGGTGCGATCGGGTAAAAATCGTAGATAATCCACTTGTTCACCCAATTGAGCGATCAGGGAAAACGAAACCGTCGCCGCTGTCCCGAATAATAGTGGATTGAAACCCGACTCACTGGCTGCCTTTCCCCCAAACTCAATCCAACGAGCGAAAACATCAGGTTCCCGGTGCAAAACAAACAGATAGGGGGTCACCATCAGAATCAACCAAAGGGGTTGCGTCCAAAGTTGCAGTTTATTAATAAAGGTCACCCCATAAAACACCATCGGGATGATAATCAATGAACAGAGTAAATACCCCCAGGGCAACGGTAAATTTACGTAGAGATTAAGGGCCTGGGCCATAATGGCCGCTTCCAAGGCGAAAAAGATAAAGGTAAATGAGGCATAAATCAGAGATGTAATCGTTGAACCGATATAGCCAAACCCAGCGCCCCGAGTGAGTAAGTCCATATCGATGTTGTATTTTGCCGCGTAATACGAGATGGGAATCCCGGCCAGAAAAATAATTGAGCTGACTAGACTAATTGCCCAAAATGTGTTAAAAAACCCGTAGTTAATGACCAGAGATCCACCGATCGCCTCAAGAGCCAGAAAGGAGATCCCCCCTAACGCTGTATTGGCCACCAACAACTCAGACCATTTACGGAAGGATTTTGGTGTATAGCGCAGAGAATAGTCTTCAAAGGTTTCATTGGCAACCCACGTGTTATATTCTCGCCGTTCTTTTAAGATTTTGGGCGTACTAGCCATGGTTTATCGCGTGTTTTTGACAGACTAAACTAGGAAACAAAAACTTGACGGCTGATGCGCCGGCTCAGACAAGCTGACGTTGGCTGACGTTTATCAAGACTGGACATCGATAACTGTTGTCTTAGTCACATTCTTGGATGCTTGATGGTATGAAATCAGACTGGAATAACCGAATCTAATTTTAGAGGATAGCTCCCTGAATCAGCAAGCAAATTAAGTTTCATGAATTTTAGGGGAAGTTTAGGGGCAAACCAGAGTCACAAATGTAAATAAAAATTCATAGATTTTGCGACATGATTGAAGCAGGGTTTAGAATGAGATTATTTATTTTATAACTTATATGTTTTAGTTGAGGTGTTGTAACCGTTGAAGTTAACCGTTGAAGTTGACTGTTGAAGTCAAAAAAATCTCATGAAAGCTATTTCGATTCTAGGAACCTCATCCAATGCCGGTAAAAGCTGGTTAACAACAGCATTAGGTGCATGGTTGTATCGCCAAGGGGTTCGCGTTGCCCCTTTTAAATCGCAAAATATGTCCAATAACTCCTATGTCACCTTAGATGGTGGAGAAATTGGTCGAGCGCAAGCGGCCCAAGCCTTAGCCTGCGGGTTACAGCCCCAAGTGGAAATGAACCCAATTCTGCTTAAACCCTCAGGGAACAGCACCTCACAATTAGTCGTTTTAGGACAGGCCAAAGAGCATATCCCCGCCAAACTCTATTATCGTCATATTGAAGCTCTTTGGCAGGTCGTTACTGATACCCTAGAAGGCTGGAAATCTCGCTGTGATGTTCTACTTCTCGAAGGGGCCGGAAGTCCCGTTGAACTGAATCTCATGCACCGAGATATCGTGAATTTACGTCCAGTTGCCCATCTACAAGGACGTTGGTTATTAGTGGGGGACATTGAACGGGGAGGGATTTTTGCTCAAGCGGTGGGAACGTATCAGTTAATTCCTGAGAATCTCAAAGAAGCGGGATTGGGATTGGTGGTCAACAAATTTCGTGGTGATTTGAGCCTGTTTGCTGAGGCTGCAAGCCACTTTCAACAGCATTTACCTCATTTTCCCTATTTGGGGACGTTACCCTATCAGGACGCCCTACAACCTGAAAGTGAAGATAGTTTGTGTGAGGAGGCGGAGGAATCCAACAGCGGCGAGGGAGCGATCCTGGCCTGGATTCGCTTCCCCTATTTGTCCAATTCCCAAGATTGTCAGCCCTGGCGGCTTGATCATGGGGTACAGGTGAAATGGGTGCGATCGCCGCAGCAGTTAGACGCGGCCCGCGTCATCGTCTTACCCGGAAGTAAAAATACCCTACGAGATTTGGCCTGGTTACGGGAAACCGGCTTAGCGGCGGCCATCACCCAGGCCCGCGATCGCGGTGTTCCCATCATCGGCATCTGTGGCGGCTATCAGATGTTGGGGGATTGGCTGATTGATCCGACAGGATCAGCTGGGGATGCGGGCCAAGTTCCCGGCTTAGGCTTGCTTCCCCTCGTGACGGAGTTTGCTCCCTCGAAATCCGTGCGTCAAGTGGCGGCCCAATGGGAAGATGAGATCTGGCAAGCCTATGAAATCCATATGGGGCAAACCTCACTCTCTCCCCGGGGGGTTGATGACTCCACCTATGGGCCTCTGTTGTTGGCGGATGGCGTGGCTGAAGGCCAACGGGGCGATCGCACCCTGGGAACCTATCTTCATGGCTTATTTGAGTCCTCAGCCGTCCGTCGTTACCTGATGCACTTGGCCCGAGTCGAGGGGTATCAACCCGCCGCCGAGAGTTGGCTGGCAGTCCAACGGCGACTGTACGATGACATGGCACAATTGATCGAAGACTATTTGGATTTAACGCCAATCCGTCGTTATTTAGAACTTTGATTCGTTCAATTTGCTTCTTTAAGGGGTTCGATGACCAGCAATTCTCCAATGGATTCACTGACGCAGAAGGAACAAGAGCGGCTACGGAAGATTAAGGCCGCTAAAGATAAGTCCCATGAGGCTCGACAGGGCCAGGAAAAAGGCCTCTATGTTCTATTTACAGGACTGGGTAAGGGCAAAACCAGTAGTGCCATGAATTTGGTCTATCGTCATTTGGCTCACGATCGCCCCTGTGCGGTGGTTCAGTTTGTCAAAAACTCCCAGGCCTATCCCGATGGCGATCGCCTCCTGCTGACAAAACTCTCGCAACAGGGGTTTCCTGTCAACATTCATACTCTCGGAGGCGGCTTCACCTGGGAAACTCAGAACCCTGAACAGGATCGCCAGATGGCCGCAGCGGCTTGGCAGCAAGCGGTGGATTATATTCAAGATCCTGAGATTTCCTTGGTGGTTCTCGATGAACTGCATATCGCCCTCAAAAATAAGCAGTTAGAGGTTGAACCGATTTTGGCGGCGATTCAGGCTCGTCCCCCCCTCTCTCATGTGGTGACGACGGGCCGTTATGCGCCCGAGGTGTTGATTGAGGCGGCGGATTTGGTGACGGAGATGACTCGCGTGAAACATCCCATTTCTCAGGGAGTTCCGGCCCAACTGGGGATTGAGTTTTAAGGCGAATAACGGGAGAGGGCGATCGCGGCATTTTGCCCGCCGAAGCCAAAACTTAGACAGAGACTGTGATTGCACTCTTGCTCGCGAGTTTGGCTGATTAAATCTAAGTCAAACTCCGACTCTCGCAGGCCCACACAAGGGGGAAGACGGCTGTCTGTCATCGCCAAGAGGCAAAAGGCCACGCCTAAGGCGCCTGAGGCCCCGATGGTATGGCCCGTTGCACCTTTGGTGGAACTGACGGGAACCCCTTGGGGAAATAGCCATTGAATCAAGGCCGCTTCGCGACTGTCGTTGAGCTGGGTACTGGTTCCGTGAGCGTGAATATAGTCGATGTCTTGGCTGGTGAGTTGACTGCGATCGAGACAGTGTTTCACCGCTGCGATCGCCCCCAAACTCTCGGGCTGCGGGGCGCTAACATGATAGCCATCGGCGGTGAGGCCAAAATCGAGAACTTCGCCGTAGATCCGGGCCTGTCGCTGTTGGGCTAAATCGGCTCGTTCGAGGAGAAATAGGGCCGCACCTTCGGCCAGGGCCAGTCCTTCTCGTTGGCGATCGAAGGGATAACAGCCGTGTTTGGCTAAAGCGCCCATGCGGTCAAAACTGGCTAAGGTTAGGGGAGTGATGGGAGTTTCGACGGCCCCGGCCAGGACGCGATCGCAGGTTCGCTCCCGGATTAACTGCACCCCACGGGCGATCGCCGCGATTCCGGTAGCACAGGCGGCCATCGGCGACAAAACGGGGCCGTGACTGCCACAAAGGGCGGCGGCTAGGGTTCCGGGGTTATAGGGAAGAGCCGCATACCAGGCTTGGGGGTTTGGAAAATTGCTTTGTTTGGCCCATTGAGTCGCGAGTTGTTCTAATTGCCCCTGTTGAGCGCGACTGGAACTGACGACAATGCCGCAATCGGCCAGGGGGGGAGTCAGTCCCCCATCTTCTAAGGTCATGAGTACAGCTTGCTGAGTCAGTTCGCTCAACTCCATCGGCTGAGAACCCAGCATCCCGAGAGGTTTGCTGGGTAAGGTGGGGAAGGGTTGTTGCTGTCGCAGCCCTGATTCTCCATTGAGGAGTTTACGCCAACTTGTGGGCAACGTTCCTAAGCTGCTGCGTCCCCCCATGCCGGTGATGACAACTGGGATTTGCGATCGCCTCACCTGGACTTGTTCAACCACTACTCGACGAGATTCTCGGCGCCTTCGCTGACTCGGGCCGATTCGATGCGATCGCCTTGTTGAATCCCATCAACGACCTCCATTCCTTCGCTGACATAGCCAAAGACGGCATAATTCCCGTCCAGGAAGCTGAGATCATCGAGGGTGATGTAAAACTGGGCTGAGGCGGAGTTGGGGGCTTGCGATCGCGCCATCGCCACGGCCCCTCGACGATGTTGTAATAGGGGCGCGTCTCGGACTCCAGCCTGGGCTAAGGTTTGACCATAAACGGGATCGTCTGCCCCTTGGGGTTTGATTTCCAAGGGGATATAGCGAGCTTCCCCCGTCTCAGCATTGACATAATTCCCCGTTCCCAGTCGCGAGGCGGGGACATCGGGATCGGTACTGAGGGGATCTCCCCCTTGAACCACAAAAGGATCTGGCTCTCGCACGACGCGGTGAAAGCGGGT
Organism: Sodalinema sp.; assembly: GCF_046483825.1. Taxonomy (NCBI): domain Bacteria; kingdom Bacillati; phylum Cyanobacteriota; class Cyanophyceae; order Oscillatoriales; family Oscillatoriaceae; genus Sodalinema; species Sodalinema sp. Next base: position 35,755 of record NZ_JAWOCL010000021.1, on the reverse strand, counting down.
TCCGTCATAGACCCCTTTCTGAACTAAGTCTACAAAGTTACCGGCGGTGACGGGGGCATCCTCGCCGTTGACTTCAATGGTGATGGGGGAACCATTGGCGACCATCACCACGGTCGCCATCCCTTCTAAGCGAGGCGTGATCTCTGCTGCGGCTTGGACTTCGGAGGTCGCGGTTGGAGTTGACGCGGGATCGGTTTGAGTGAGATCGCTCGATTGAGTGCAACTGGCCAATACCGTAATACTGAGAACAATTAACACCGTCAGGCGCAGTCGCCACCAACGGTCCTGGGATTGGGTCAAAGGTTGCATGAGTCTGTGACCAATAAATTGGACTGAGCTAACTAATCTTATAAGCCTTCGAGGGGAACGGCGAGGAAACGTGCTAACTCAGCGGCGCGATTTTCGACTTCGGCTAAGGACAGGGGTTGGCCAACTCGGGTTAGGGGGATATCCCGCATTCCTTTTACCCGCAGGTATAAGGATCGTTTGGGGTTCACGCCATCTTTGATGTCAACGCGAATGGATTTGATGTCGTTGACGTCGCAGGTAATTTCAATGCGGCGGTTTTTGCCGGGAAATCCCCAGCGAAATACGGTTACGGTTCCCTCGTTGAGGTTGAACTCGTTGTAACCACCGCCAACATCCCAGAGAATCACGAGCCAGAGATAGGTTGACAGTAAGATAGCGGCGGTTCCGTACAACCCCATGACGAGGCCTTGAGGTACGAAAATCAGTTCGGTGGGATTGGCGAAGGGGAGAAGGTTCACTTGGGTATAGCTCGAAATCCCCGAGAGCAAGAAGCCAACGCCACCGACGAGAACAACAGTCGCCCAAAAGTAGTTACTGAAGCGTCGAGAGCCTAAGACGGGCTGTTTTAAGGTGCGATCGCTCGTGCTAATAGTCTGTGCGGTCATAGTAAATTCTACCTAATTTCTAAAAAAAATTGTCTGAGCCTTGACAAAAAATATGAAGTGTGATATGGGCGCTTCAATCACATACAGGACTGAAAAATTCTTAATGTATTTTAACCCCTTCAGTCCCTGCTTTGAGCGGGAATTTCCGCGACTTTCTCAGAAACTTGGGTAGCATTCTGGAGAACTTGGTGGCATAGTATATACTTATGTTAACTTAATTAAAACCTTGCACAATTTTTCAAAGCAAGGAGGCTTGACGATATTATGACCATTGCTGTAAGCCGTGGACCAGAAAGAAGCTGGTTCGACGTACTTGACGACTGGCTCAAACGCGATCGCTTCGTGTTTGTCGGCTGGTCTGGCATTCTTCTGTTCCCCTGTGCCTACCTCGCCGTTGGCGGCTGGCTCACCGGAACCACCTTTGTTACATCCTGGTATACCCACGGTCTGGCATCTTCGTACCTCGAAGGCTGCAACTTCCTGACCGTTGCCGTGTCCACCCCTCCCGACAGCTTGGGTCACTCCCTGCTGTTCCTGTGGGGACCCGAAGCTCAGTGGAACTTCGCCCGCTGGTGTCAACTCGGCGGACTTTGGACCTTTACCGCCCTCCACGGCGCCTTTGGACTGATTGGCTTTATGCTGCGTCAGTTTGAAATTGCTCGTCTGGTGGGATTGCGTCCCTATAATGCGATCGCCTTCAGCGGTCCCATCGCCGTATTTGTCAGCGTGTTCCTGCTCTATCCCTTGGGACAATCGAGCTGGTTCTTCGCTCCTAGCTTCGGTGTCGCGGCAATCTTCCGTTTCATTCTCTTTTTCCAAGGGTTCCACAACTGGACCCTTAACCCCTTCCACATGATGGGGGTTGCCGGTATCCTTGGCGGGGCGCTTCTCTGTGCCATTCACGGTGCTACCGTGGAAAACACCCTCTTCCAAGACGGTGAAGGTGCCAACACCTTCCGCGCCTTTGAACCCACCCAAGCCGAAGAAACCTACTCCATGGTGACGGCTAACCGGTTCTGGTCTCAGATTTTCGGGATTGCCTTCTCCAACAAACGCTGGTTGCACTTCTTCATGCTCTTCGTTCCCGTAACGGGACTGTGGATGAGTGCCATCGGTGTGGTCGGACTCGGCTTAAACCTGCGGGCCTATGACTTCACCAGCCAAGAAATTCGCGCGGCTGAAGACCCCGAGTTTGAAACCTTCTACACCAAGAACATTCTCTTGAATGAAGGGATTCGCGCTTGGATGGCCCCGACAGACCAACCTCACCAAAACTTTGAGTTCCCCGAGGAAGTTCTACCTCGCGGTAACGCACTCTAAGTTTGGCGATCTAAGTTGGGTTATACCGTTAAGCCATCATTTCCCGGGGTCAATGGATTTGACCCTTTCCCCCCACAAGGAGACTTGCGGGGGGCTTTTTTTGCATCTAGGATCTCAGCCACTCCAGAGAACTCCATGAATCAACAAGATCACTTAACAAGATGACTCAACACAATCACTCAAGCCGTCTGCGATCCGTGTTCATCGTCAATTATTTCCAAGATCAATTTGCAATTGTCCCCCATCTTGAAAAACCTGTGTTATCCTAACAACAGTGAGAACCTTGTGTTCTCAAGTTGTTTCGCGATTTGGAGGTGATGTCCATGCAAGATAGTAGTAGTTGCAAGGGTCTCCAAATTGGACTTTGCCGGCTGTGTGCCGGGGCTGTTCTCTAAGCAATCGCTTGCCCTTTGGGCGCTGTATTGTGCTTTGGAAGACAAACGAACTTAGAGTTCCTTCCGGCAGTCAGGTTCCAATTTGAAGATCCGCTAGACCGCTCTTACTTTTTTGTGCGTTTTTCGTACTCACGAGTGAGAGCGGATAGTTGTTTCAGGGGAAATCCTTAATCGCCTCAATGTTAATCTCATACCATTTTTCGATATTGTAGGGGCAAAAAATGTTTCGCCCCGATGAGATGAACAGACCCCTAGCCTCAGGTTTGATTACTCAAAGACAAAATCTTCAGGGCCGATCGCATCAAAAGGCGTACTTTGCAAGACAGCTAAGGTGATATCCGTGTTAGCAATGCGAATGAGACTATTGCCTCCACTGGGTTGAACAATAATATCCGAAGCAGTAAAGCCACCTTGAACCACAAGCTTATCACCCTGTTGGGAACTGAAGTTCAGAATTAGATCCACGGAACCATCATCGGGAACTTCTAAGACAAAAGAGTCGGCGCCACTACCACTAAAGAGGACATCATTCCCTAAATCTCCTTTGAGGCGGTTGTTACCGGCACTACCATAGATGGTGTCATTGCCCTGTCCGCCATAGACGGTGTCATCGCCACGGCTACCATCGAGGAGATCATCCCCCTGATTCCCAAAGATGATGTCATTGCCATCACCCCCTTGGATGAGGTCATTTCCACTCCCTCCAACCAACACATCATTGCCAAAATTACCGGTAATGATATCGGCATCAATGCCACCAACCACGGTGTCATTACCAGAACCACCGTCAATGCGGTTAACCCCTGACTCGCCGAAGATCAAATTATCAGCGGAACTGCCTTTAATTAGGTCATTGCCGCGATCGCCATGAATGGTGTCATTCCCCGGACCCGATTCAATATAATCGTCACCCGCACCACCAAAAATAACGTTATTGCCCCCAGTGGGACTGATAAAGTCGTTCCCTTGGTTGCCAAAGAGAGTATCATTACCCGTTCCCCCAAAAATGTTGTCATTGCCCTCCAAACCAGCTAAGGCATTATTGACACCATCTCGGGCAATGAGAGTATTGGCGTTGGCATTACCGATGAGAACAAAGTCTTCACTATCGGCGGGAACTTCTTGGCGATCGGCGGTGGGATTGGGGTTGCGATCGGGGACGGGGGGAATACGCAGGGTACTTCCCAAGTTCCCGAGCGGATTCTCCTCGGGCGCTGGGTTTTGTTCTTCGGGAGTTCGCACATCTGGAGATACTAAAACTTCGACCGTTGCTGTCGAGCGATTGCCATCAATATCCTCAATGGTGTAATCGAAATAGTCAAAGCCTTCAAATCCGGGTTCGGCCACATAGACAAGTTGATCGCCATCCCGAGTAATTGACCCCTCATTGAGGCCTTCTGTTTCAAAGGCAACAATGGAAACATTACTAAAAACCTCATCATTATCAAGAACCGGAATCCGCAAAACTTGATCGGGGCGAGTGCGGGAGGCGTCATCTTGGGCCTGGGGTGGGTTGATAATAACAGTCGCGCTATCGGTAGCCCCGAGACTGTCTTCGATGGTGTATTGGAAGCGGTTGGGGCCGTTATACCCGTCGGGAGCGGTGTAGAGAATTTCCCCGGTACTGAGGATACTGAGGCGGCCACCCCGTCGGGGTAGTTCATCGGTACTTTTAACGCTAATGGTATCCCCAAACGGTTCGTCGGGGTCGCTATCATTTTCGAGGACGGCAATACGAATCGGTTGTGCCGCAGATTGGCTAAAGGCGGTTTCGTTAGAAGCGCTCGGCGGTGTATTTACTGTAATTGTGACGGTAGCGCTGTCACTTCCCCCTAGGTTGGCTGCAACATAGTTAAAGGTATCCTCACCAATAAAGTCACTAGGGGCACGATACACCAGAGAATCCCCATCCTGGCTAATGCTACCTCCATTCTCGGTACTCGCATCAAAGTCAAGAATGGTAATTGGCCCACCTTCGATGTTGTTATCATTCGCTAGTACGGGGATGCTGACAGATTCTCCTCGCCCGACTTTAATTTCTTTATCTTCATCAGGATCGTTGTTGGCGACAACCGGTGTGTTTTCACCCCGAATTTGCACGGTAACGGTTCCTGAATCAGTGAGTCCATCGGGATCGGTAACCGTATATTGAAAGGTGTCAGTAATCGTTTGACCGTCAGGAATTTGTTGAATTTCATCAACTTCGGTGGGATCATAGGTATAGGTCCCCTCGGCATCAATTTCAACCTTAGCCCCCCGAGAACTGGTCTCTGACCCACTGAAATCTAGGTCGTCATCATCATGGTCAATATCGGTCGCATTCTGCCGTAACGACTTACTATTCGTTGTGTCGTTAACTACAAAGGTTTCAGTTTTGAGGAGGGGTGGATCACCAATACCTATGGAGAAATTTGAGGCAACTGGTGCATCATTAACGCCAATAACCTCAACTTCAACAACCCATTCGGTCAATGTCCCGTCAACAAATTCATAACTGAATTCATCAATTTCTGATTCATTCTCGGCAAGCTTACGAAAAATATCGGGGTCAGCCCCATTTACATCCCTAGGGTTATATGTGAATGTTTGTCCGTCGGGATCTAGTGTGAGCCTAGCCCCTAAATCGCTTCTCGTTGGTAATGGTAGAACAAGGGATTGGGACTCAAGATCGCCAGTTAAGATTGAATTGGCCTCAGTTTGTACTTGTAAATCCGGAAATACTTCTGAGTACGATCGCCGCACCGACTCATCGATGACAACCCCAGGAACCGGACCGATGCCTTGCGCGACATCCAAATCCCAAGTTCCACCTAAATCAGCATGACCAACCACCCGAGTCGACGCAGAAATCGTCGCCCCTGTCAAATGATGTAATCTCTCAAGAAACTCCGCCCCGGCATCCCCAGCCGCCACCTGACAGCCGTAGAGGGCGATCGCCCAGTCCCCTTTCCCCTGGCCCCATCCCTGTAAAATCGAGGGAGTTTCCCTCAGTGTCTGCAAATTCAGATAACCGTTTCCCAGCCTCAGAGAACCGGGACAACCATGAGCGATGATATGTAATTCTGCTAACCCCGGCCGGGCCGCGATCGCCTCCGAGACTCGCTCCAAACCATCATCATCACTCCGTAAAACCAGCACCTCCACCCCAGACACCGCCCCAGCCGCCAGAGATTGCACCGAGTCAACCCCAGCATCGAGAACCACGAGGCGAGAGGGAGAAACAGACGAAGAGGAATAACGCATAACAGTTCTTAACCCGCAAGGAGTGAATCGACAACGGAGTCTTGAATCAAGTCAAGGAGCGATCGCATCAGCAATCAAGACCGGGCAACCTATCCCATCCTAGCCTGTCCCTTCCCCGAGCGATCGCCCCAACCGCTCAATCCCTTCGATCAATGGTTCAACCGTCGAGGGACATCAAAAGGTGTAGTCCGAGTTGACTCAACCCTTAACCTAGCCTCAGTTTGGACGGATCAACTCGGGGAATTGTTCCACTCCTTTCGTTACAAATTGTGACAAACATCCGGGAGCGGCCTAAACGGTTCAACACCAGAGCCTGTCATCCCCTAACCCTCCTAACCCTCCGAAGCCCCTGGGAACGCCCCGATGGGTGAGACCCCCAACAGCGGTAGAATAAGAGTAGCCCTGAAAATCCAGTTTTGGGAACTAACCCATTGCCAGGAGAGAGCTACAATGGTGGAGCGGTGATGGACGCCGCCGCCGAACTATTTGCCCTGAACAAGCCTCATGGAAGAAAACTTGGCAAAGTTGTACTGCCCCAATCCCACCTGTCAGGCTGTCAATGACGAACGCCATGAGTTTTGCCAAGTTTGTCGAACCCCGCTTCCCAAACGGTACCTTTGGGCGACAGTGCTGCGCGATCCCGACGATAGCCAACTGAGTCGAGACTGGGATGATCTTGATCTCGGTGAAGTCTGGTGCGATCGCTATTGGCACAAAGGCGATCGCGTCGTCCTCGATACCCGTCCCGGTAACTTTCCCGACCTCCCCGAAGTCGTCCCACCCCAACTCGAAGCCTATTTGCGCCTGTTTCCCTACCGCTGGCACGTCCCCCAACTCTACGGACGGGCCGGCGCCCCCTCCCAACTCAAAGGGCGTTCCATTTGGCTCCTCGACGAAGCCCCCATCCGTTGCGGCCCATCAGGAGTGTGGCTCCTGCAACCGAGCCTAAAAGAAAAATGGCCCGACGCCTCCCCCCTGCGTCAACTCAACTGGCTCTGGCAAATCGCTCGCCTCTGGCAACCCTGCTGTCAAGAAAACGTCGCCTCAAGCCTGCTCGACTACGATCGCCTACGAGTCGAAGGGAGCATGGTTCGCCTTTCTCACCTCGCCGCAGACGTTGATCCCCAAACCCTCAAACGTCTCGGTCACCGTTGGAGTGGCCTAATTGAGCGCACCGCACCCCCAGTACAAGCATTTCTCCAACAATTGTGCGATCGCCTCATCCAAGGAACCATCCAAAACGAGACCCAACTCATCACCGCCCTCGAACGAGCCATCCAACAGATCGGCGATCGCTACCACTACCACAATCGAGTCGCCGCCCGCACCGATCGCGGTCCCAGTCGCGCCCGTAACGAAGACGCCTGCTATCCCGTCAGCGGCCAACGGGGAGTCGCCGAACAATACCCCCTAACCCTCGTCTGTGACGGCGTAGGCGGCCATGAAGGGGGAGATATCGCCTCCAACCTCGCCATCCACATCGTTGAACAACACCTGCGCCCCTTTCGCGATCGCCATCACCGCCCCGACCGCGATCGCCTCCTCAACGGCATTCAAGAAGCCATCCTCAAAGCCAACGATGCCATCAGCGATCGCAACAACCAAGAACAACGCCACGGCCGACAACGCATGGGAACCACCCTCGTCATGGCCTTCGCCCAAAAACAAGACCTCTACATCTCCCACATCGGCGACAGCCGTGCCTACCTCATCACCCGCCATAACTGCTATCCCGTCACCATCGACGATGACGTCGCCAGTCGAGAAGTCCGCCTCGGCTATGCCTTCTATCAAGAAGCCTTACAACGACCCGCCGCCGGTTCCCTCATCCAAGCCCTAGGCATGGGGTCCTCCCACAACCTCCACCCCACCACCACCCACTTTGTCATCGACGAAGACTGCATCTGTCTCCTCTGTTCCGACGGACTCAGCGACTATGATCGCGTCGAGCGGATTTGGCAACGGGAAATTCAACCCCTCCTCAACAACGGCGTCAACCTGCACCAAGCCGTCAGCAAACTCGTTGACATCGCCAACAATCAAAACGGTCATGACAACGTGACCATCTCCCTACTACATCTGAGCGTCGAAAAAAAGTCCCCAACCCTTCCCTCCTCCCAAGATTTGCTTAATTGTCTGCAAAAGCTACCTCGTTCCCTGCCCCCAGATCGCGATGAAACCATCGGCTTTCTTGGGGATGAAGACGAATCCGACCGTTCAGACCCGACCTCCGCCGACCTCGACACCACCGAACTACGGGTCGCCCCAACCCGTCGCTCCTACTGGCTGCCCATCACCCTGATCATTATCATCCTGGCGGGCCTGCTTGCCGGTCTCGCCTACGCCTTCAACCAGCGTAACCGTCCCGAGGAACCCGAGCCACCCGCGCGGCAACCCCTATCCCAAGACTCATCCCAAGACCTCCCCGAAGACGAAGGCATCGCCGCCCAACTGCAAGACCCCACCCCCATTGGCGTTGGTGACATCTTGCGTCTGGACAATCCCATCGACCTCTACAGTAACCCCGCCACCACAGCCCCACCCCGTAGCTTCCCCACCGAAAATCAGGTCTTTATCGTCGAAACCATACGTCGTGCTGATGCCGACTCCCCTCAATGGGTGCGACTGACTCCTTGTACCCTGTTACCATTTCCCGTCGGGGGCTGGGTAACGCTTGAGGATCTCAACGCCGCAGAATTTTCCCCGGTCGAAGAACCCCCCCCTAACTGCGATCGCCCCGAGTAACCTCCAACTGGCTCACCATCGCCGCCATCCCCCAAAACAGCGCTTCCTCATCCAACACCACCTTAGGGGCTATCTGAGGGGCGATCGCCTGCAACCCCGCCGCCAGCGTCGCGCCATCTCCTCCCGTCAACACGATCGCACTCTCGGGAAACCGTTGTTGCCACTGTTCAATAAACTGCTCAACCCCAGCCAACAGCGTATAGAGAATACCACTGCGAATCGCCTCACCCGTCTCTAACGCCCAACGAGGGGGCAGTTCTCCCCCCGTCATATCAATCTCATCGCTTAAAGCGGTTCCCTGCACCAAAGCTCGGGATTGTAAGCCTAACCCCGGCAAAATTGCCCCTCCGACTAGGGATTTCTCTCCATCAATGCCGGTCAACGTCAAAGCCGTTCCCCCATCAATCAACAACAGCGGAACCCCCCAGCGTTGCCCCGCTCCCAACGCCGCCAACCCCCGATCCAGCCCGAAGCCCCGATAAACTCCCCCCAGAGGCAACGACACCGTCCCCAAATTGTAAATTGGGGTCTTGGGGGGTAAATACGCTTGTAGCCGTTGCCACTGTTCGGGAACTACGCTGGCCACAACCCGGGGAACCTCCGGACTTAAGCCAGACCACCAGGGCAGTTTTGCCAACGAGACCGGCGTTTCCGAAGCCTGTAAATGACGACTATGACCCCTAGCCGCGATCGCCCCCGACTCAAACTGTGCCCAATGAGTACGAGAGTTTCCCTGGGCTATTGCCAACCAAGACTGGGACTCAAAACCTAACTGTGCCATAGTCCTTGCTCGATCTCACCATTACCAATTCTCCAGCCTCATTCTCCCCCAAAATCTTGTCCGGTTTTCGCCCAATTCCGCTCCAGCAAAGGTTGACCGATCCCGATTCCCAAACCCGTCTAACCCCTGACACCTGTTGCAAGTTAACAATTTTTTAACGACAATAAGGATCAAGTGTCCCAGCGCTCGACCCTTAGCTTTTTTCTCAGCCATCATCACCTCAGGATGCAAGCCTAAAAAACCGTTATTCCTCTAACGAGGCCTTGACCAGAACGGAGTCTCGATTTTCCTACCCCTACGTAAATTTATATGTCTTTCTCCCTTCCCTCCACCAACCCACGCCGAGATAAAGGATCTCATTCTGGCGATCACTCCTCCGCGCAGCCGAGTTCCGAGAAAGAGTTAGAACGCAACCCAGGGAATCTCAACCCCAGTCAAGATGCTGCCACCCTTGATCTGCAACGTCAAGTCAAACTGGCGAACCTGATCAACGAAATCAATACCCAACTCAGTAGCACCCTCGAACTCGACGACATTCTCAACACCGCCTGTCAGCTTCTGTGTCAAACCCTCAACTGTAGTCGCGCCAGTGTCTTGGTTCGCGAAGAGGGCGATCGCGAAACCCTGGTTACCCGAGGAGAATATATCGATGGTGATTATCCCAGCCAACTCGGACTCAAGATTGACGCCAAAGATAACACCCATATTCAGGTTTTAATGTCCGATGATAGCCCCGTCAGCGAACGGGATATGGCTCAGTTTCCAGGCTTAGGCCGCGCCACTCGCAAAGCCCTTAAGCGGCTGCAAGTCAAGTCAATGCTGGGGATGGCTACCCGCTATCAAGGGGAGGTTAACGGCATCATTGGCTTGCATCAATGCGATCGCCACCGAGACTGGCAACCCTGGGAAGAACAACTCCTCGAAGGGGTGGCCCGTCAGCTTGGAATTGCCATCGATCGCGCTCGCTTATATCAAACCAGCCAGGAAGCGGCCGCCCAAGAAGCCTTTCTACGTCTCGTCACCAATAAAATTCGCAACACCTTAGACGTTAAGACCATTTTAAAAACAGCCGTTGAAGGAGCGCGACGACTTCTTAAAGCCGACCGAGTGGTCATCTATCAGTTTCAGGATGACTGGAAAGGACAGGTGGTCGTTGAAGATATTACAGATTCCTGGGCGTCGGTTTTAGGAAACATGGGCGCTGATGATTGTTTTTCCGGGGAATATGCTCATTTATACCGGGAGGGGCGAGTTCGCGCCATTGATAATATTGAGACAGACTTAGATTTAGATGCCTGTCATGCGGATTTTTTGAGAACCTTAGATGTTAAAGCAAATCTCATTGTACCCATTCTAATTGGACAAAATCAAGAGGGCGATTTACCCCAACTTTGGGGTCTCTTGATTGTGCATCAATGTCGCAGTCCACGTCATTGGCGAGTGCGTGAAAGTCATCTCATGTTGCAATTAGCCGATCAGTTGGCGATCGCCATCCAACAAGCCGAACTCTTTGCCAAATCTCAAGCCCAAGTTGAACGAGAATCTCTGTTACGACTGATGACCGAGCGGGTTCGAGGAACCCTAGATTTACACGAGATTTTACAAACCGCTGTCACCGGGATTCGCAGTCTTTTAAATACCGATCGCGTCGTGGTCTATCAATTTATCCATGCCGCGATAGGAGGATGGGATGGGGATGTCGTGGTTGAGGATGTTGGCAACCCAAAATGGTCAATTATTCACCAGAAAACCTGTGATGATTGCTTTGGCGGTGAACATAGTCAACTTTATTTAGAAGGACGAGTTCGGGCGATTGATAATGTCTCGATTGATCCTCAATTAGATGACTGTCATCGGCGTTTTTTGGACAGTATTTCCGTTAAGGCGAATCTGATTGTTCCAATCGTGACCAATCCCACAAAATCAAACGATGCTAAACCTTATCTCTGGGGGTTATTACTCGCTCAAGCCTGTGAACAGCCCCGTCAATGGCACAAAAGAGAAATTAGTCTTTTAGGTCAATTAGCCGAACAAATTGCGATTGGCATTCAACAAGCGGAGTTATACAATCAAACTAAAACTCAAGCCCAAGAACTTCAAGCCACCTTAAACCGTCTTCAATCAACTCAGTTACAGTTAATTCAAACCGAGAAGTTATCAGGATTAGGGAAAATGGCCGCCGGTGTCGCCCATGAAATTAACAATGCCAATAATTTCATTTTTGCCAACTTGCATTATGTCCAAGAATATGGGCAAGACTTACTAAAAGGACTGGCTCAGTTGGACACCGAAGCCGCGATTGATTTGAAAGAAGATCTGGATTTTGACTATATTCAGGATGATTTTCCCAAGATGCTAAAATCGATGCGGGAAGGGAGCCAACGGATTCATAATGTGGTGCGATCGCTGCAAACCTTTTCTCATTTGAATGAAGCAGAAATCAAACCCGTCAACTTACATGAATGTCTCGAAAGTAGCTTAGCCATGTTGCGGCTACGCTTTGATGCTAACCTACAAATCCATAAAGACTATAGTGAGGAAATGCCTTTAGTTGCCTGTTATCCAGGACAAGTGAATCAAGTCTTTTTTAACCTCATTGAAAATGCCCTAGATGCCTTAGAAACAGATAAAAAAAGTGGCCAAAAAAGTGGCAAACAAAGCAGCGAACTCCGCTTGCGGACAGAGGTATTATCCGACGATTGGGTTCGCATTTGTATCGCCGATAATGGGCCGGGCATTCCCCCAGAGATTCGCGATCGCATCTTCGACCCCTTCTTCACCACCAAAGCCGTGGGATCTGGCACCGGTTTAGGCCTATCAACCTGTTATCAAGCCATTGTCCAGGGACATCGCGGTAAACTGTATCTCAACGAGAACGATCAACCGGGAACAGAAATTTGTATTGAGTTACCGGTTCATCGAGATGATTGCCGTTAACTGTTCATCTTGTTCATCTTGGGGGTATCCATGAATTTAATTCGAGATCGTTGGCCTGAGTCTTCTCAGCCTTGGGGGAACCGTTGGCGGGAGATGTCTCGCCCCATCTTGGCGCTGATGTTGGCCCTAATGCTGCTGCTTTGGGGAATGCCCGTTGCAGTGGCAGACCCGTCCATCAGTGCCGCTGATTTGCAAGAACTCGAAGACGTGAGCGATCGCGCCCGAGAAGCCGCACAACGAGGCAACTTTGCAGCCGCCGAAGCCCTCCTCTCAGCCCTAATTGAGCAAGTTCCCCAAAATCCGGCCCTTTGGAGTAATCGTGGCAATGTCCGAGTCAGTCAAAACAAGCTCAATGCTGCCCTTGACGACTACAATCACGCCATCGAACTGGCCCCCGAGTTCCCCGATACCTATCTCAATCGAGGCACCGCCTACGAAGCCCTAGGGCGCTGGGATGAAGCGATCGCCGACTATAACCGCGTCCTAGCCCAATCCGCAAACGACGTAGCCGCCTACAACAATCGCGGTAACGCCAAAGCCGGACAGGGAGACTGGCCCGGGGCCATCGCCGACTACCGCCAGGCCATCGAACAAGCCCCCGACTTCGCCCTAGCCCGGGCAAATTATGCCCTAGCCTTGTACCAAGTGCAACAGTCGGGCGAAGCCCTCCAGGAAATGCGCAATCTAGTCCGCCGTTACCCTCAATTTGCCGATATGCGGGCCGCCCTAACCGCCGTCTTGTGGGATATGGGGAAACAAGGGGAAGCCGAGAGTAACTGGGTGGCCGCTGCGGGATTAGATGGCCGATATCGTAATCTCGACTGGGTGAGTGATGTACGCCGCTGGCCACCTCGCATGGTGCAAGCCCTAGAGAAGTTTTTAACTCTCAATCCCTAGACTCTCAGGCAGTGGATTAACATGAGGCTAACCTAACCCACGAGGGGGTTATCCCGTTCCCGCCAATCCCCGTCATCATCCTCAAGGCGATCGCGCTCATCCTCGCGTTCAGGCCGCAGATCTCGCAGTTCCCGTTCCTCCCGTTTCTCCTGAGCCCGCTGGGCTGACTCAAAGGCGCGATCGAGGTCAGTGCTACAATCAGTCCAATAGCCACCCGACTTGCGACGGCGCAAGATATCTCGAACCGCACCGATGAGATCAGCAAAGGTATAGCCTTCGTTTTCAATCGCTTCGATGAGGGTTTCGAGTTCTTCAGATAGAGCTTGACGTTTTCGTTTAGAAAGATTGCGAACTAAACCAACATAGAGGGAGTCGTAATCATTCATCATCGGCTGTCATCCAGTGGGATTCAAAAGTGTCACAATGAGTCTGGGAGTGTTTAAGAGACTCCCCATCGATGATATCCCACTCTCCGCCGTCTCCGTCACCCCATATTCTCTCAATCGATTCTTGATCGACTGGGCTTGATTGTCTATGAACTCTATTTTTGCTGTTATCGTCCTCTCCGCCATCGGTTATGTGGCGGTGGGTATCCGAATTATCAATCAAGGAAATCTCGCCCTGGTCGAGCGTTTGGGGAAATACAATCGCACCCTGGCCGCCGGGTTAAGCTTTGTTGCGCCGGTGGTTGAGAGTATTGTTTGGGAAGATACCACCCGAGAACAGTTCTGTCGCGTTGATCCTCAGTTAGTTATCACCAAAGATAATGTCTCCTTGGAGGTGTCAGCCGTGATCTACTGGCGCATTTTCAATTTGGAGATGGCCTATTATGAAATTGAAGACGTAGCCGCCGCCTTACAAAGCCGCGTCACGACCATTATCGGTGCAGAAATTGGACAACGGGAATTAGATCGAACCGTTACAGCGCGAGCGGAAATTAACCAAGTTTTATTAGAACAGATCGAAGACGAAACCCAGGAATGGGGCATTAAGGTGTTGCGGGTTGATATTCAAAAAATCAATCCTTCTGCGACGGTCTTGGAATCAATGGAAATGGAACAAGCGGCAGAAATTAAAAAACGTGCCTCAATTTTAGAAGCGGAGGGAACAGCGGAATATATGAAAAATATCGCCCGCGCTTTAGAATCGCGTGAAAATGCCCGAGAAATTTTGCACTTTTTCATAACGCAACGCTACGTAGATTCAAGCTTTAAGTTGAGTCAAAGTGACAACTCGAAAGTTGTTTTTATGGACCCGAAAGCGCTCTCTGAAGCCCTTGGCCCCATTTTGGGCGATGATTTACCCCCTTCAGGACCGACAAATGGTTCCCGAGAACCTTGATGGGAGAGGGGTTCAGGATAACCAGGAATTAATTGTTTATTGTGGGTCTTCTGAATCTAGCGTAGCGTAGGGGCGAAAGATTTTTCGTCCCTACAGCAACGGATGTAATCAAATTCTCCTTATCACCCTAAACCCAGAAGACCCTTTATTGTCCGGTTACGGATAAGCCTTCAACTAAAATAGAGGGAGTATAACAGGAACCATGCCAGCGGGCATCACCTGCCAAACGGACAACATTCTGCAAGGCCGTATAAACATTTCCTGAGACCATCGTATCTTTAATTCGTCCGAGAACTTGCCCCTTCTCAACGCGATACCCGAGGGCAACATTGATAGAAAAATCTCCCGAGAGTCCGCCACCACTGCCGAGAATTTCATCGACAATAATGCCATGATCGAACTCAGCAATGAGATCCTCTAAGCGGCCTGATCCCGGTTCAATCATGAGATTAAACAGTCCGGGGGTGGGATAACTCGATAATCCCGGACGAAAGCCATTGCCGGTGCTACCACTGCCCATTAAACGACCAATGCGGCGATCGCAATAAAACAGTTGTAACACCCCAGCCTCAATAAAGGTCAGGGGACGGGTTGGCGTTCCTTCATCATCAAACGGACAACTATAGGGACCCAACTGAGGCCGTTGAGAGATGGTCAACAGCGATGACAGTACCGGCTGATGCAACCGAGAACTCCAGGGGGAGGACTGTTCGAGCGCCTGCTTCCCATTCAGGGCCGCCTGAACGGTTCCCCAAAATAAATCAGCCGCTTTGGCGGTAAACAACACCGGTAGTCGTCCACTGGGACAAGACACATTTTCTTTAGCCCAAGCGAGTCGTTGTAAGATGGGTTGAGTGAGATCCGAGGGATTGAGGCGATCGCGTTGGCTTTCCCCATCCGAGACCGTGAGAAAATCATCGCCACGCACCCATTCGACGGTTACATCACTGCTTAAAGTAATGTCCGTGTAAGAACAGTCCAGTCCGGCGGTATTGGCTAAGCGAGTTTGTTCATGGTCGCATTCCCACGCCGCTGTACAGAGCGTTTCGGGATAGAGATCCCGGATTTGCGCGATGCTTTCGCGGCCCCAACTCAAGAGTTGTTCAACGGAGACAGCCTGGCCCACATCCCAATTTGCCGTGGGGTAGGGGTCTTGTAAATCCGGGGACTGGGGGGGATTGAGGCGACTAATACTGAGCGCGCGCTGGACCAGTTCCTTGGCGGAAACCTCCCCGTAGGCCACCGCCAATCCCGGTTGGCCATTGCGCCAAACCCGAAGGCTGAGGCCTTCGGATTCGATACTTTCGAGTTGTTTGAGGCGATTGGCTTCAAAATAGACCGGACGGGTGTGCGATCGCGATTGAAAGACCTCGGCCGCTTCAGCGCCCTCTTGTAATGCTAAATCTAGGAGTTGTTCTATCATGACGGACGCGACAGTCTCAGGGTCTCAACTCTACCGTAGGTTCAATTCTGGCAAGAGCCAAAATCCGGCGAAGGCTTCCACCTCCGGCGAGGACTGAACGGCTAAGAAATGCGCTCCACCCGCCTGATCTTTCTGGGCTTCAAAGGTTTTAGCATCGTTGACGCTACTCTCATTGGTGAGATCGGCCAACACCCAACTTGAGTCATCTTCCGTTTCCAAAATCAAGCGCGGCCGGGGACTGGGGACAAATTTGATAAAACCAAGTTCCAATCCCGACATCCAGGCGGCGATGGGGAAGGCGCGGGGAGAATAGATAACGAGTCCGGGGATAATGCAATCGCCATCGAGGTTCAGCAGTTCGAGAGGGAACGATTCACCAAAATCAATGTTCCAGTCGGGTAAATCCGCAAAATCAGCGGCGCTGAGGCTGACCATGGCCCATTTGTTGCCCTCTAAAGCATCCGGGAGAGGGCGAGGCGCTTGGATTTCGTAGCGCACTGAGGCCGAGCGCACGGCGGCTTCTTCATAGCAGGGATCTTGAGGATAGACCGTCGCCATGCGGTCTTCGAGCCATTGGTACAGGGCCAGGGTGCGCCGACTCACCTGAGCGTCTAGCCCCATATCTTTACAGGCTTTGACGATCATATTGTTCATCTGTCGCCGAAAGAAGCGCACCTTGGTGGGGGGGGTGGGGGCTTCGGCCATGGCCTGGGCTAAGGCGTCTTTTAGCCAGGTTGAGTTAACGGTGCTGCTTGAGCAGTATTGGGAATAGCGAAATAGATCCTCGGGCGATCGCGAGACCGATAGCGGACTTTCACAAATCAGAAGTTCCCAGCGTTTTTTTTGCGTTTCGTCCACCAAGGGACGAGAGTAGAAGTCGAGTTCCCAGACAGTTCCCATGCCAAATTTCTAAATTGCCAAATTTCTAAGTTGCCACTGTTTCTATCATAGGGGCTATTGACCCCTCAGCTGAGGCGATTCATCCTCACCGGGGTTGAGGTGGCCCGGCTGTACCTAACGGCGATCTAGGCGTTTGAGGGTTTCGAGGGTATATTCTGAGCCAGCAAAGTCATCCTGTTTACGAAAAAGCGCTTCTGCGGTTTCTAAATCAGCGATGGCACTGTTGAGGCGATCGAGTTCCAGGTAAACCATAGCCCGATTGTAGAAGGCTTTGGCCGATTCGGGTTCGGCCACGAGCGTCTCGGTGAAGTCATTGAGGGCCTGATCGTAGTCTCCGAGTTCAAAGTAGAGACTGGCTCGATTGAAGTAAGCGTCCCCATAGTCGGGGTTGAGGGCGATCGCCCGGTTGTAGTCCTCCAGCGCGGCCTCACTGTCCCCCAGGGCGCTGTAGGCGCGACCTCGATTGGTGTAGGTGCGGGCATCGTCTTGATCGAGTTCTAAGGCCCGCGTAAAATCGCGGATCGCCCCGTTATAGTCCTCGGTTTTTAGGCGGGCGATGGCCCGGCCGTGATAGCCTCGGGTGCTGTCGGGAGAGAGGTTAATGGCTCGGCTAAAGTCATTCACCGCCGCCTCGTAGTCTTCAGCTTCTAAACTGGCCTGGCCGGCGGCGATCGCACTCAAATAAGGCTGACTCAGCGCTGATTTGCGCAGTTGTTCTTGTCGCCAGGAGGAATCGACATTTTCCGGAGTCTCCCAGCCAAGATTTTCCGTGAGACTGCGAGAGTGTACCGAAAAGGCGATCGCCATTCCCACCAAACCGACTCCAACGGAAATCAGGGTGGTTTTAACCTTAGGACTGGGACTCATGAGCAGCATTTAATCTGGGGTGAGATAGCGTTCAATTAGCAAGATAGCCACAATATCATCGATTGGCCGAGGTGGAAGTCGCAATCCTTGCGGAATTAAGCGTTTTAATCCCCGTGGGGGATACATCGACCAATAGCGATCGCGAGCCGCTAAGGTACTGTTCTGTTCATTAACCGTTACCAGCCTTAAATCCGGAAGTTCTTGCCGAATACGGTCTTGCCACTGGCGCGAGGTGGTGCGATCGCCGATAATCAGTGTTGTACTACCAAAGCGATCGCACAGAGTTTGTAGCGTCTCTAGGGCGCGATCGCTGGCCACCACTTGAGCGTCCAAGACTTTGTCAAATCCTTGAACCACCGCCACACCACATTTATCGCGGCCGGGGTCAAATCCTAATAGGGGTAAATTATCGCAGCAGCCTTGTGTCATAGAGGATTGATTACCATTGAGCCGCCATGATTCCTCAGCAGACTCTCAAACGCGAAGCCCAAACGATGATCTCGAACCGTCAACTGGACCGACCTGAATCTTGGGGTTGAGTTTGGGGTTGAGTTTGGGGTTTAATTTGGGGTTTAACATTAAGTATTGTATAGCATAGAGCCAGACCTTATCCAAAACGCCGATCCCGACTATGGCCACAGCCGTTCCCAACCCCACTTCCCCCGAAACCGCCCCGACTCAGACCTATTCCTGGCAAAACTACCGTTGCGCCTACGCCGTCCACCGCCGCGATTCGAGCCAAGGCCAGCCCCTCGTGCTCATCCATCCCATCGGTGTCGGCTTATCGCGCCATTTCTGGCAACGATTCTGCGACGAATGGCAGCATCAGGGGCAAACCAATCCCCTCTATGCCCCTGATTTGCTCGGCTGTGGCGAGAGCGATATGCCGCGAATCGCCTACCGTCCCGAGGATTGGGCGCAACAATTGCAGGCCTTTATCGATCGCGTCATTCAAGAACCCGTGATTGTGGTCGTCCAAGGGGCCTTATTTCCCGTCGCCCTGCGACTAGCCCAACAGGCCCCAGAACAAGTGGCTGGACTCGTCTTATCGGGGCCGCCGGCCTGGGGGGTGATGACGCGGGAGGCCAAACCACGGCAAAACCAACTCCTCTGGAATCTCTTTTTCGACACTCCCTTAGGCTGGGGGTTCTATCGCTATGCTCGCCGGGAAGCCTTCCTGCGATCGTTCTCCCAAGACAAACTCTTTGCCGAAGCCGACGACGTCGATGCCAACTGGCTCGATACCCTACAGCAAGGGGCCGCCGATTTAGCCAGCCGTCATGCCGTCTTCTCCTTCCTAGCCGGCTTTTGGCGTCAAGATTACGGCCCTGACATCCGTCAACTTCAGCAGCCGGTGAAGGTTTTATTCGGAGAAGGGGCTTCAGGGATTAGTCGACGGGGCAAAAACGACCCCGCCTCCAAACGCCTCGACGACTATCTCAGCCAACTCCCGAATGCCGAAGGAACCCTCATTCCAGGGCGAAACGTCATGCCCTACGAAGAACCCGAAGCCTTTGTCCGCGAAACCGCCGCCTTCGTACAACGAGTTGCCCAAAACCACTCATCGAGCTAGTCCTCTGGCTCCAATCCGGCGGCCCGCAGCTGCGATCGCAATCGCTCAGCTCGTTGGCGTTCGAGTTCAACTTGCTCGGCTCCCCATAATAGGAGCGTCCCCGGCTCATCCCACCAGCGTAGCCAAAAGCCGTTCCGATTCTCGCGGCATCCTTGCCATGACCCGAGGAACAGCCCCATTTCCGCAATCCAAAAGCGATTCTCTGCGTTGGCTGACACTAAGATATAACGTCCGTTTTCGTTGAGGCGATACAGTTCCAAGACCCCCGTTTCTGGGTCAAAAATACCGTAATTGGGGACTTGGAGAATTTGCTCGTAGAAAAAGAACTTGCCAGGGGGATAGGTTTCTTTGATTGAATACTCCTCTCCGCCTTGGTTTGAGAGGAACTCCAGCACTAACAGGGGCGGTTGTCCCTGGAGTTGGGGGGTATAGCTACGGACGACCTCCTCTCGCGCTACCGTAATCTCGGGGATAAAGGCCCAGTCTGGGGCTTTAATCACCAACTGCTCGTCAAGGGTGGCACAAATTCCGTAATTTGTGGACGCTAGGGCCGTTTCGGGAAGTCGTCCCGCGAGGCTGAGGCTTTCGCTGAGGGCGGCGGCGAGGGCAGGCTGATTGATATTATCCACAGGATCATCCGGCAGCACAACATCATCCGGTAACAGATCCCAGGTCACGGTGTGGGAGCGATAGGGGGCTAACATGACGACTCGTGCTGTTTGCAGACAGGTTAATGGGTTGAGATAATTTGATTGTACTGGGTCGATCGCGTCTTGTCTCGTCGGGTCTCTCGTAATTTTGGGGTAGATACGTTAGTTTCAAATTAGTGCAAGTCGAAGCTTGGCTCTTGTCCAGGAGTCGGCTTGTCTGAAAATCATGAATGTTACGGAGTTAACAGACTATGGCGTTACTGAATAGTAATGAAATCCAAACCAAAGCTAGTGAACTGGCTGATTGGACAGTTGAGGGCAAGGAACTCAAACGCACCTTTGAGTTTAAAGACTTTCTGCAAGCGATCGATTTTGTGAATAAACTGGTTGAACCGGCTGAGTCTGCTGGACATCATCCAGATTTGAGTATTTCTTACAATAAGGTGACCGTTAGCCTCACCAGTCATGATGCCGGTGGCTTGACGGAGAGCGACTTCGAGATGGCGAAAACGCTCTCAGCCATCTAGTCAGACTTTGGCGAAACGGGTAGAGAATCAGAGTTCTGCCAGATGTCAACCCGAGGAAAACGGCAGGAGAAACCACGGGCGATCGCAGTGAGTGTTATCATTTTCGCAACTCAAGAGCGGTGGCCAATCCACTCCACATTCAACGATGGTAGTTCCTGATCCTAACTTTCTCAGTGATGATGGCGAGCATCTCCAGGTCATTGAGCAGTTGTTTGATATCGGTGCAGCCCTATCGAGCCGTTATGATCTCGGTGAACTGCTGAATCTGATTCTCTGCAAAAGCCGGGAAATAACCTCTAGTGATGCGGGGAGTCTCTATCTCGTCGATCGCAGTTGCCCAGACTTCCCGGTGTTACTCTTTAAGGCGGCTCAAAACGATTCTCGCCCTGCGGTGTCGTTTCGTGAGTTTGCAATGCCTCTAACGAAGCAGAGTATTGCCGGGTATGTCGCCCTAACCGGAGAATTGCTCAATCTCCCCGACGCTTACCATCCCCCTGAGGATGCTCCCTATCATTTCAACCGCAACTTTGATGTAGACATTGGCTATCGCACTCGCTCTATGTTGGCGGTGCCGATGCGAAACCGTCATGGAGACACGATTGGCGTTCTGCAACTGCTCAATCGTAAACGCCAAGCTGATTTAATTCTACGTCCTGAGAATGTCATCGAGGCCACGGTTCCCTACAGCTCCTGGGAATGTCGAGTGGTGAAATTTCTGGCGAGTCAAGCGGGAATTTCGATTGAGCGTAATCATTTACAGACGAATATCGAACAGTTATTTGAGGGATTTATCCGCACTTCAATCCAAGCCATTGAGATGCGAGATCCCTGCACGTCGGGCCATTCGGAACGGGTGGCTCAGTTGTCGGTTCGTCTCTGTGAAGAGGTGAATACAGTCACCGAGGGAAGGTGGCAAGAGATTCACTTTAGCAAGGCTCAACAACAAGAAATTCGCTATGCGGCTCTACTCCATGATTTTGGCAAAATCGGTGTTCCTGAAGCCGTTTTAGTCAAGGAAAAGAAACTCTATCCTTATCAATTGGATCTCATCCGTCAACGGTTTGCTGTCGCTCGGCGTACTCTTGAACTCGATACGGTACAGGCGAAGTATCGCCGGTTTCTCGATGAATCGCAACAGGTAGAGCATCGAGATACTTGTCCCCATTGTGAGGCAATTCAGGCTCTCGATGAACGGTTACGGGAACAGTTGTGTCAATTAGAGCAGTATTGGCAGGTGATTGAATTGGCGGATAGGCCTCAACCCTTAGCGTCTGAGTCGTTGACGCTCCTTGATGAGATTGAAAACTATCATTATCGTGATGTTGATGGGAGTCTCACTCCGTTGATTACGGCTGAAGAATTGGAAAAATTACGGGTTTTATATGGAAATCTGACGGCTTTAGAACGGACTCAGATGGAGGCTCATGTGAGTAAGTCTTATGAGTTTTTAAAGCAAATTCCTTGGACGCAAAATTTAGCGGATGTGCCGAAGATTGCTTTTGCTCATCATGAAAAACTCGATGGAAGTGGTTATCCTCAAGGCTTGAAAGCTCCCGAGATTCCCTTACAGAGTCAGATTCTCACGATCGCCGATATTTATGATGCCCTAACCGCCGGCGATCGCCCCTATAAAACTGGCTTGTCTGTTACTCGCGCCCTCGAAATTCTCAATGAAGAAGCCAAGCTATATCATATCAATGCGGATTTATTGGCATTATTTAAAGAACGCCAAGTCTTTACCGTTTTAGGGCATCAACTTGAGTCGCAAGACTAAGTTTATAAAGTTCATAAATCATCGAGTTGGCACAACCTATAATCAAGTAACAGCAGGATGTCAGGTTCACAATTTCCCTTAAAATTTAAGAATGAAACCTTGTTAAGACAGGCATTTGTTCATCGTTCTTATGCCAATGAAAGCGCAGAACCCCTTGAGGATAATGAGCGGCTTGAGTTTTTGGGAGATGCCGTTCTCAACTTTATTAGCGGCTCATGTTTGTATCAAACCTATCCCGAGTTTAGCGAAGCAAAACTCAGTAAATTGCGAGCTAAGTTAGTCGGACAAACCCATCTTGCTAGTCTAGCACGACAACTGCATCTGAATGAGTGGATTAAACTAGGACAAGGAGAACGAAAAAATCGAGGCTATGACAAAGATTCGCTTTTAAGTGATGTGTTTGAAGCGGTGATTGGTGCGTACTTTCTGGATGCGGGAATTGAGGCGGTGCGGGAGTTGGTTGAACCGTTACTGACGAAGGCGATCGCCGATATGGAGAATGATACGACAATCGAGGGACAACTGCACGATCGCATCACTGACGCAAAAACACGGCTACAAGAGTGGGTTCAAAAGAACTACGGGGTTCCCCCTCAATATCGTGTCATTGAAGAACGTGGCGAACCTCATAATCGCACCTTTGTGGTGCAAGTGTTGATTCAAAATCAAGCGGCGGCAACTGGAACCGGATCACGAAAACGAGACGCGGAACAAAAGGCGGCGGCGATCGCCTTAGAAAAGCTGACAAGACGTGATCAATAATCGTGAGTGATCGTGTAATTTGGAGAAAATGGGTGTTCTTGAAATGCGGTGTAATGCGTTGCATTAAATGCAATTGAATGCAAAATTGTAGAGGAACCCACCCCTTACCCCTCCCAGGAGGGGATTTTTGCCCCTACAAAATAGGATGATTTACGGGATTTTAATCCTCAACCAACTCCAAATACTGAGTATCCAAAAGATAGGTTCCCCGTTCAAACTTAACCGTCCAAGTTTGTCCCGGATTGCGAGTGATAGCAACCCCTTCCATCCCCACATCGAGGAGATTTGGCGGCCGTAACATTGGCATTGGATCAGCCGTTTTTAGGTAAGGAGGGCGGCTCACCAACCGCACTTTCGCCCCAACAGTCAACTCAGCCATAGTCACTCGTTATTGTCAATCATTTGTAATCATTTGTAATGAATCGTCAATCGCAGCGAAAACCGTCAAATTCGTTATCTTAACCTAACGTGAAATGACTCAGTTTAGGGCGATCGCTGGCGGTAGAGATTACAAAATTGTTGCGTATTTAACTGAATCCTATACCGACGGAAGTTCACTGTCAACTCTGACCAACCGTCAACCGGGATCAACAGGTAACCATCAGCGATGATCCACCGTTAACAGATCTTCAATCGTTGCCAAGAGTTCAGCCGGGGCAACGGGTTTACCCAGATAACGATTAGCCCCTAAACTTTGAGCTTTTTGGCGGTGGCGATCGCCCGTACGTGACGTTAAAACAATCGTCGGTAGGCCATACCAACTCCCATGAGCGCGAATCCGTGCCAACAAATCAAACCCATTGAGAATCGGCATCTCAATATCCGTCACCAACAGATCCACCTGGCCCTGTCGCTGTTCCAACTTCTTCCAGGCCTCCTGGCCATCGCGACAAGGAACCACCGCAAACCCCGCCGAACTCAAAATCCTCTCAAGCGATCGCCGCGCTCCCGTCGAATCCTCCGCAATGAGAATCGTCGGGACCTCCGTTCCCCGAGACAATCCCCGCGTCTCCTGAAGTTGGGGGTCTGGACTGGCTAACTTCGCCTTCAGAAAGCGAGGTAAAATCGTCGGGACCGCCTCTCCCGTTCCCAAAATGGCGCAACCGGCCAAATAGGGGGGAATCGCCACCGTATCATCAAACGGCTTGAGAATCAGTTGTCGCTCATCGGCAATGCGATCGATGGCTACCGCCAGAGGTTCCGTCGCCCCCCGCAACACTAACACCACTCGCGGCCGATGCGACACCGTCGCCGCCGTCGGGTACGGGAGTAGATCCCACAGCGGCGACAACGACAACACCTGTCCACGCCAAGTCATCGATTGTTCTACCTCCTCCGGCCCGTTCATCGCCCCTAACCCTGGCGTTAACCGCTCCCCAGGGACAAACAATTGCCCCATACCCACGGCATCATCGTAAGGCAACACATCTAAAACCGTATCACTGGGAATCGCCACCAACTGCTGGCCAATCTGGCATAACAACACCGACAGCAAATTCAAACTCAACGGTAAGCGAATCGTGAACGTGGTTCCCTTCGAGGGAACCGTATCCACCTCAACACTACCCCGCAACTGTTGGACCTGAGTGCGAACCACATCCATCCCCACCCCGCGCCCAGAAATATCACTCACCGCATCGGCGGTGGAAAAACTCGGCTCAAAAATCAAATTCAGCAGCATCTCGCGGGGTAACTGGCTCATCGAGACTCCATTGCCCAATACCCCTCGTTCCAAGGCTTTACGGTACACCGACTCTAAATTGATGCCCCGGCCATCATCGGCAATGGTAATCACCACCTCACTGCCCTCTGTGCGTGCGCCTAAGTGAATTTGAGCCAGATCCGGCTTCGACAACAGCCGCCGCTCTTCGGGGGCTTCAATGCCATGATCCAAGGCGTTATTGAGCAGATGCGTCAGGGGAGTTTGCAGTTGTTCTAAGACAATGCGATCGACGAGGACATTTTCCCCAGAAATCTCCAAGCGAGAGGTTTTGTCACAGCGACGATTGAGCCGTTCTAGCTGGGGAATAAAGCGCTCGGCGAAAATTTTAAAGGGAACTAAGCGGGAGGTGGTTACCTCGTCATAGAGATGGTCAAGATCTCGCCGAACTTGTCCGAGATCCTGAGCCAGTTCGCGGCTGACAATATCGATGTCGAGGCGGGTTTCTTGGACTTGAGCAATTAACTCCTCGAAGGTTTGTAGGCTACTGTGTAGGGCGGTATAGCGATCGAGTTCTAATAAATCAAACTCTCCCGCTTCCTCATTCACTCCATCGGCTTGAGGGGGATGATCCAAAGTCGAGAGGCGGTCATAGAGGGTTTGCACATCATCGCGGACGGGTTTCACCTGTTGCACGATGCGCCGCAGGGTTTGGCTGGCCTGTTTGAGTTGTCGCTGTTGCAGGGTCAGCCGTTCATGGGAGACGATCAACTCGCCCACTAAACTGCCCATTAACTCCATACGCTCTAAGGGAATCCGTAACTGTTGCTGGCGCAGGGAGGGCGAGGAAGGGGCTTTGGTTGGGACGGAGTTTGTATTTTCTATATTTGTTGTATTTGCCGCCTTCTCTGGGGTCTGGGGCGGTTCTGAGGTGGTTCCGGGACTGGGGGAACTACCCCCTTGAGACTTTCCCGGCGACCCTCCCTGATCTAACTTGGGATTTAAGTTGGGATCTAAGTTGGGATCTAAGTTGGGATCTAACTTAGCCAGATAGCGGTCTCGTTGCGATCGCAACTCCGTGATGAGTTGCTTGGCCAGGGGCCGTAGTTCGTCGGGATGGGTACAATCGTCGATCGCAGGACTCACCGCATCAATCTTGGCCACGAGCCACTCTAAACTATAGGCTTCCCCGAGCAACAGACATTCATCGAGAAATAGGGCGATCGCCTCGTGCAAGTTGGGCCGCTGTTCTTGCAAATGCTCCTCTAGGGTCTGCAAACAGGCCTCTAAATCCGAGGTCAGGGCCTGGCGAATTAGACGAACTTTCCCCGGCGAGACCGAGGTGGATGAGGCTTCTGGGGCAGAAGTCTCCTCTTGCCGAAGCTGTCCCTTAAAGCTCGTCAGTGCTGTCAGCAGTTGGGGATCGGGTTCTAAATCCATTCCCTGAGCTTGAGCCGACTCTAGCAACTCCGTTAGGGTTTCGAGTCCTTCTTGCAACAGGCCTAAGGCCGTCTCTTGCTGGTTTCCCTGAATTTTGCCCTCATTCCAGGCTTCGAGGAGATCTTCGAGAGGATGAGCCAGACGACTTAACCCCGGCATCTGGGCCACCCCAGCCCCCCCTTTCACGGAGTGCGCGGCCCGCATCAGCCCCTGATAATCGGGAGATTGGCCCGCCGTTAACTGTTGCAACCCCTCTTGCAACACCTGTAAATACATGGGGGCATCTTCTTCAAGAAAGCATTGTCGTGCTTCTTCGGCGATCGCCGCCAAAACATTGGGATCAAGACTGTAATTCATGGGCCGGTCATCATTGAGGGTTCAGTCGCGAACAGCAAATCTCTAACAGCAAATCTCTAACAGCAAATCTCTAAAGTCGGAACTGAGCCACAGAGTCTTTAAGTGTCGCAGCGGCCTGTCGGAGTTCTTCGAGGGATTCAGTGACCGTTTGTGCCGTCGCTGACGTGGTTTCGGTCATCGCCGAGACTTGTTCGACCATCTGATTCACCTGTTTCGAGGCTGAGCGTTGGGTGGTGGTATTTTGTGAAATGGCTTGCACATATTGATCAATCGTCTGACTGAGATCAGCTAACCCTTTCAACGTTTGTTTGGTTTGGGCCACCCGTTCGGTTCCCTCAGCCACCTCTGATTTTCCGACTTCCATCGCGTGTTGCACTTCAACGGTGTCCTGCTGAATAATCTCAACAATTTGCTCAATACTGCGTGTGGCTTCCGTGGCTCGTCCCGCCAGGCGGCGGACTTCTTCGGCCACCACCCGAAACCCTTGTCCATATTCTCCAGGTACGCGGGAGGCCTCAATACTGGCATTGTATGCCAATAGGTTGGTTCGTTCAGAGATTCCCGAAATAATCGTCAGAATTTGTAAGATTTGCTTGAACGAGTCCGTGAGGCGATCGACTTTACTGGCGGTTTCGGCCACAGCCGCACTGATGTTTTTAATACTCGACACTGTTAAGTCCATCACTTCCTCCCCATCGCGGGCGGTTTTAGCCCCCTGCTGGGCGATCGCCGCCGCCTGTTGAGCCGATTGGTCCACCACGCGAATCGACTCGACAATCTGGGCCACCGTCCCGAGAGTGCGGTTAATCTCCTGGGCTTGCACCGTCGCATCCCGCGACAGTTGCTGCATTACGGGAGTATTATCAGCCGCCAAGTCATTAACTTGGTTAGCGATGGTTTGCACCTGAGACACCAGCTCTCGCAGCCGGATAATGGTGGTATTAAAGGCATCCGCGATCGACCCGACGGCCCCATCGGTCACCGCCGCATTGACCGTTAAATCTCCCCGTTGCGCCCCTTCAATTTCGAGCAATAGGTTCATCACACCCCGTTGTAGGCGTTCCTTTTCCCGCCGTTGCTGTTCGGCTTCTTGGCGACGTAGGGTTTCTTGTTGTTCAACTGAGGCCATATTGACCTCAATGCTGGCGGCCATCTGATTGAGTTCCTGGGACAAAATACCAATTTCGTCGGTGCGTTCGGTACTCGCCACCCGCACTCCTCGTTCGCCTCGTCCCACCCGTTGGGCGAAGGCGGCCAAGTCTTCGAGGGATTTAGCGAAGGTTTTGGCCACCACGATCGCAATCCCACTAACAATCAACGCCGCTCCCCCACCCACGGCAATTCCGAGCAGTTGCTGGGCGCGAATGAGTTGTTCGAGTTCGGTTTGGGGCCGGGCCACGGAAACCATACCCACGGGGGCGACATCGGGGTTATTGCTTTGGGTATGGTCATAGAGGGGACGATAGACGGTGAGATAATTGTTGCCGTCGATATTTTCAACGAGGGAGACGTTATTGCGACTCTCCCTGAGAACAGCTTGGACAACGGGAGCGGGGGCTAGAGTTCCGATGGCGCGGGTTCCGTCTCCAGCATCGATGTTGGTGTTGACGCGCCAATCTTTGGCATAAACCGAGAGGGATTCGGCCCCGACCAGTTGTTGAAATTCATCGAGGAGGGCATGATGTCGGTTATGTAGAACGCCGACAATGGTCGTCCCCACGATCGCCCCATTGAGACGCACCGGATAGACCACCACAGTGGTGAGTCCGGCTTGAAAGTCATCGAGGGCAAAGTCTCGTTCGGATAAGGGTAACGGTGGCGGTTGCGTCATGCGGGCCAGGGACTCTCGCAGGGGAATTTCAGCTTGGGGTTGCAATCCTAGGCGGCTGATAATCTCTGAGGGCAGAATTTCGATGCCTCGTTGCGGTTCGCCGCCCTCGAGGGCGCGGCGCACGATTTCTAAGTCCCCGAGGGCGATACCGGGTTCTGTGTCGATGCGCTGAAATTCACTGGCGTCAATGTCACGATCTGGGGCGGGAACGGGAGGATAGGGAGATTCGTTGAGGGCGGAGGTGTGAATTTTAATGCCCTGGGCGACGGTGTTTCCTCGCGCGTCGGTGAGGATGCGAAAGCTTTTGGTGGTATCGGCGCGGTTGCGATCGCCGGCGGCTAAGGCTTCGGTGGCCAAAGCATCGAGATAGCGGCGTTCTTGTTCAACTTGTCCGGGGTTGCTGAGGTTGATATCGCGGACGGCGACGAGTTGGGAGAGGTTTTCGGCTTCGGTGAAACTATCATCTTCGGTCCACATGACATAGTCGCTGGCCCAACTGGTGACATCGGAGTTGAGTTGGGAGAGGAAGTCTTCTTGAACTCGCTCTTGGGTTCGGGCCACCAAAAACACGGTGGTGATGGCCACGGGGATGACGGAACCACTCACCAGGAGGGTGGTCAGTTTGTGGGTAAAGCTGAGATCTTGCCAGATATGACTCAACCAGGTTTTGGCCGCTTTGGGGAGCGAGGACAGGCCCGTGGCTAACTCGGAACTGGTGCTTGAGGTGGAGATATCGCTCTGAGCGGGGTTGTTCTCACCCAGGTGGTTGAGGGCTTTACGGGCGCTAATGCCATAAAAGCCCTCGGGATCTTGACGAATGAGGTGTTCATAGAGCGATCGCGCCTCAACGAGCGCCCCCGACTGCTCGTAGCGGTTGGCTTCGAGCAGTTGTTCTAGGAGCGGATCTCCTGGCTCCGCCGCCGATCCGGGATTGGCGGCAGACGGGGAAGGGTCAGACAGCGATCGGGCGGGGCGATCGGACATGGTGGGGGCGAGGTAGAGGGAACAGGGGACAGGACGCGGGGCTATTGGATATGTTGATAGACGGCGTCGAGGAGTTCTTTGGGCGCGTAGGGTTTAATTAGGTAAGCTTGCGCCCCTTGACGCAGCGCCCAAAATCGGTCAAATTCTTCGCTTTTAGAACTACAAAATATGACCGGAGTGTCTTTTAATTCAGGGGTTTCGCGAATGGTGCGGCACAATTCTAAGCCACTTTTTCCTGGCATCACAATGTCTAAAATAAAAAGATGCGGCGGCGAAATGGATTTGAGTTTTTCCCAGGCTTCATCGACGGCACTGGCTAGGGTGACTTGAAATCCTGATTGTTCGAGTAATGCCCGCATCATTTTTTGTTCCGCGTGACCGTCTTCGACAACAAATACGTGTTTCATGGGTGTTAAAAAGAGATTAGGGTAGTGGACAGTTGATGGTGGCTCATTGAAGGTTGAACCGGGTTAAGTTGAACCGGGTTAAGTGGATGGGTTTTACCATTTTTTAAACGTTGTGCCATAGATGTCTGTCGGGGAACCCACCCCTAACCCTTCCTGGGAGGGGATGGCTGTTCGCCCTCCTCGGTGTTAGATGTCTAGCAAGCATTTCGAAGAATGGTATAAGTTGAAGGCTAATCACAAAAAAAGTGTATCGGTTTTCATTAGAATTCATCAGAACGGTTGGGGGAAACAGGGGATTTAGACTTATTCGAGTTGAAATTTTGCCAGGTTAGACCTGAGAATCTCAATATCCTGAGTCAATTGTTGGAGATGAGCGAGCATCTGTCGAGTCTCTTGCACAGTCCTGAGAGATTGGTCATAAATGTCTTCAATCTGGGGCGGTAGCGGTTCTGTGTCTTCAAGCGGCGGCCCATGCTTCTCAGGGCTGGCGGCTAGGGTGGTTTCAATGTCCTGGGAGAGATCAATCACTTGCCGGAGGGTGGTTTGAGTCTGTTGGACGCAACGGGTACTGTTGACGACCTCGGAGGTTCCGGCTTCGAGGACATCGAGGACTTCGGCGGTTTCTTGTTGAATCCCATTGATGAGTCGTTCGATGTCGGCGGTGGATTCGCTAATTTGAACGGCTAACCCTCGTACGTCGTCAGCCACTTGACGAAATCCGGCGCCTCGTTCGCCGGCCCGGGCCGCTTCGATGGCGGCGTTGAAGGCCAGGAGGTTAGCGCGTTCGGAAATGCCCACGACAACGGTGAGGATTTGCGAGACCTCTTGAGCTGATTCTGCCAGACGCTTGGCTTTTTTGGAACTGTTGGCGACGGTGGTGCGTAGGCTGTCGATGCTGCTGACGGCTTCGGAGCGTTCCTCACTTCCGCCGAGGGCGGTTTGGCTGATCTGTTGGGCTAGGGTGCGAATGTCTTGCTGACGTTGGCTGAGTTGGGTCATGGCTTGGCTGATGGCCGTGACTTGGGTTAGGGCGGTTTGTAGCTGTTGGGATTGGTCATCGACGCCTTGGCAGAGTTGATGGGCGGCCAGGTGGCTGTTTCGGCTTTCTTCCTCGATGCGATCGCTGATTTGGTTGGTTTGGCTGAGGCTACGACGAAGGCTGGCGGTGGTGGCGTTAAAGGCGTCGGCGATCGCCCCGATGGCACCGTCACTGAGGGGAGCTTGGACGGTGAGATTGCCCCGACGAGCGGCTTCGAGCCGTTCGAGTACATCCATCGCTTGTTGTTGTAGCCGTTGTTTTTCTTGCTGCTGTTGGTAATGTTCGCGATCGCGCTGTCGTTCGAGTTGCCCGAGTCGTTCTCCTTGATAGGTGAGGCGATCGATCATTTCCCGCAGTTGTTGGACAATGCCGCCAATTTCGTTGTCACTGGGGCTAATGTCTAGGCGGGCTAGGGGGTTCTCTTGGTTAACTTGTTCGCTGTAGTCGGCAATTTCTTCTAACTCTCGTCCCCAGCGATGCAAGCGCGGCAGAATCAGACTGAGGCTGATGACGGCACTCCCTGTGGCGAGAAGGGCAATCCAGAGATAGGGATGATCTGGCGACGGTTGCGCCCTCTCAAGTTGCTCTTCGAGTTGGCGGTCTAGGGGGACATCCTCGGAGGATGAGGGTCGCGGCGATCGCGGCCCGGTTTGGGGGTCGGGTAATAGCCAAAAGCTAGCCAGAGCGGCGGTTCCTAGGGGGATAAAGGCGGCGGCGATCGCCATCAGTTTCAATTTGACCCCGAGGGGGAATTTCCGCCGTTTGCGGCGCGATGGGGCGGGGGCAGGACTGGGCTGAGTGGGGGCCGGGGTCGCCAGCAAGGATTGAGGGATGGGGTTGTTTTCGCCAAATTGGGTATCGGCGAGTTCCTCGCTTGGGGGCGTTTCGCCTAGGGCTTTGCGGGCGCTTTGTCCCCAAACTCCTTCTTCATCCTGTTCGATAATTTGCTGGTATAGCTCTCGGGCGCGATCGCTCTCCCCGTTTTGCTCATACTGATTGGCTTTTAAGAGCAAATCGAGCAAATCCAGGGAGTGGGTCGAACTGACGGTATCTTGTTCGAGTTTTGGGTTAAGGTCCGAGTAGGGTTGAGCCATAATTACTCTGCATGAGGGCGCTTCAGGTCAGGGGCTGTTGCTGGTAAACGCCTGGGGATTGGATGCCGCTGTAGGGCATCGAGGAGGGCCTCGGGATCTAACACGGCGACCCCTTCGCGGCCGTCGTACACCACTTCGGGTAAGAGGGGTTGTAGTCTGGGTTTAAGTCGTTGTTGGACCCGGCGCGATCGCGATGAGGAAAACACCCGTTCTAGGTCGGCCACGACACAGGCGACGGTTTGCCGTTGTCGGTTGGGGCCAGCAGCCACGTAGGCGCGGCTGGAACGGTCTGAGCCTGGCGATTCTGACTCCTGACTGTGGCGGGTCAATAACAGGGCTTTCACGGCTTGGCCGGGCAAATTTAAGCGTTGGGAGGAAACCAGGGAAGGAAGGTCTAAAAATTGGCTGGTGTCTAACACCCAGGTTAAAACTCCTTGACGATTGATGACCCCCAGTAAGCTGGGCATCACACCAGGAATCGGACAAATCAATTGCCGCTCAATTTGCAAGGCGGCGTCAATGGCATTTAAGGGTAATGCGACCCGCACGTCTCCCGATACTCGAATTTTAAAGTAATCGCGTTCCATGATAGTCTCTTAGACATCAACCGGGTTATTTTGTAAAACTTTGCCAATTGACTCGACTAAATGTTCGGGATGAAAGGGCTTGGTTAGATAAAAGTTTACACCTAAGGTTTTGGCCCGGATGCGATCGAGAATCCCATCGCGACCGGTGAGCATAATAATCGGAATTTCCCGCAGTTGTCGCGATTGCCGCAGCATACTACAGAGTTCATAGCCATCGATGTCTGGCATATTGACATCCATCAAAATTGCCGCCGGTTTTTGTCGTACTAAGGCGGTCAGTGCCTGGGCTGGTTCGGTAATTCCTAAGACTTCATAGCCCGACAAACTTAGGATTCCTTTCACCTGTTTTTGAATAGTTTTACTATCATCAATACAGGCGATTAGGGGACGTGGTTCTGGTTTTTTGTCGGCTTTAGCCTTGGGCGCACCGGTTGTCCTTGATGAGTCGCTGGTTGATTGTTCCTGAATTTGTGTGACTAAAATTCCCTCATTCAGAAAGGGTTGTATCCAGGCCACCAGGGTTTGAACTGAGACTTTGAGTAACGTGGAAATTTCATAGAGGGAAAGCTGTTTACGAAAGATGCTGGCGGTGGCTTGAATCAGTTGATCTGGCTCATGACTCGATCGCACCGGGACCGGATTATGGTGACAGCAGGCTCGAAAACGGACTTGTTGCTGATCGGGCAAATAGAGATGGACAAAGGGAGAGGGAAGCTGTTTACGCCACTGTTGCCATTGAAGGGCCATCTGCCAGAGAGGGGCCGGAATCTCGGCTAAGGGGGTTTCCATTAACACGGGGTCAACTTTCGACCCTTTGGAAAACTCAATTTCTGTCTCAGGAAGTGCTAAAACATGAACCAAGGCTTCGAGACTCAGTCGCATCAGTAATTGACGCAGTTTCGACATCGCGAGTCCTTGGCCATGCCACCAGCGACAGAGTTGAGGATATTCATTCTCGCGATCGCTAAATTCGAGTTTGGCGAGATTGGGTTGAATCGTCCGCACCAGACATTGCAACCGTTCGGTTTTACCGTTGACGCTCGTGGCGTAGGTCAGTTTACCGGCTCGTAGAAACACCTGCCAACTGACCTGTGGATCTTGGGGATCGCCCACGGTGAGACACCCAGAGACTTGCTTATTGACAAGATGCTTGATGGCTTTACGGGGATGCGTGACCGTGCGGGTGACACGTAACCCAGTATTACCGGTCTGAGGGGGAGAATTACCAGTCATGGTTGCTGTGAACAGTTGACAGTTAGGAGAGCGGCGCGATACAGGCTCAATAAAGGGGTCGAGAGGGTTAAAAATCAATGCTCATCGGCGATCGCGGGAAAGGAATCACATCGCGAATGTTCGTCATCCCGGTGATCAGTTGCACTAAACGCTCAAATCCGAGTCCGAACCCAGCATGAGGAACGGTTCCGTAGCGTCGTAAGTCAAGATACCACCAGTAGTCCTGTTCATCTAAGCCGCTGGCGTGCAGACGTTGCTGTAACCGGTCCAGCCGCTCTTCACGTTGGGAACCGCCGATAATTTCTCCGATTTGAGGGGCCAGGACATCCATGGCGGCTACGGTGTTTCCATCGTCGTTGGCCCGCATATAAAAGGCTTTGATGCCGATGGGATAGTCGTAAACGATGACGGGTTTACCGATCAGCTCTTCGGTGAGATACCGCTCATGTTCTGATTGTAAGTCCATCCCCCATTCGACGGGAAATTCAAAGGCTTTGTTGGCTTGTTGGAGTTTTGCGATCGCCTCGCTATAGGTTAAACGCTCAAAGTTACTGTTAATGATGCCATCGGCGCGGCTGAGAACGGTCGGATCGATACGTTTATTGAAAAATTCGAGGTCTTCGGGACAGGTGTTGAGAACGGCGTTGACGATAAATTTGAGAAAGTCCTCGGCTAAGTCCATGTCTTGGCTGAGGTCACAGAAGGCCATTTCTGGCTCAATCATCCAAAATTCAGCCAGGTGACGGGAGGTGTTGGAGTTTTCAGCGCGGAAGGTGGGACCGAAGGTGTAGACGTCGCGCAAGGCCGAGGCCATGACTTCGGCTTCGAGTTGTCCGCTGACGGTGAGATAGGCGGGTTTCCCAAAAAAGTCTTGACGGTAATCGACGCTCTGGTTTTCGGTTTTGGGAACGTTGGCTAGGTCGAATTGGGTGACGCTGAAGAGTTCTCCGGCGCCTTCGCAATCGCTACTGGTGAGGATTGGGGTGTGAATCCAGAGAAATCCTCGTTCTTGGAAGAATTGATGGACGGCGTTGGCGGCGCTGTTGCGGACTCGGAAGACGGCGCCGAGGGTGTTGGTGCGCGATCGCAGGTGCGCGATGCTACGCAGAAACTCGAAGGAGTGGCGTTTTTTCTGGAGCGGGTAGGTTTCGCTATCAACGCCGCCGTAGAGGTGAATCTGTTGGGCCTGGAGTTCGAGCCGTTGACCTTTGGCGGGGGAGTCGACGAGGGTTCCTCTGACTTCGACGGAGGCGCCGGTATTGAGCTGTTTGATGAGGTTGGGGTAATCGGGACGTTCTGGAGCGATGACCACTTGTAGGTTGGCCAGGGCCGAGCCGTCGTTAACTTCAACAAAGCTAAAGTTTTTGAGTTCCCGTTTGGTGCGAATCCAGCCTCGAACAATCACGGTCTCGTCGGGATGACCGTGGCGTAAGATATCCAGAATTTTGCGGTGTTCCATAGCTTAAGCGGTGGCGGCGTCTCTTAACTGGCACATGATTTCAATATCCAGCCTACAACAATGCCTAAGCCTAGGAAGCGTACCGCCTGCCAAAATGGCTCTCGTAATTCTCGCCAGGAGAACAGTTGACTCTCAAGACGCAGTTCGAGGTCTTGGAGTTGCTGTTGAATCTGTTGTAATTGTTGCTGTAGGGTTTGTTGTTGTTGGCGATCGCCTTTGACTTGTTCGTAGCGCTCTCGAAACTCCTCGAAGGCGCGTTCGAGGGCCTGAAGTTCCTGTTCAAGCTCGGGATTGGGGGGTGAGGGGTCGCTGCGGCGATCGGGATTTGAGGACATGGATTTGAGGATGTGGGGAGACTCAGCAGAAGTTCCACGGATAACTCGGGGTTGGGGAATCGAGAATCCTCGCCATTTACAGTCGAGGATTGGCAAGGCTTAATCGTTCTTTTAATTGTTTAATCGTATTATGACAGTATTTTGATTTGATAGTTAAGCTGTTTAAGCCTTAGGTGACGGGCCTCCCATCTACGAAGAGCAAAAAGTGGACAAGTTCTAGGGTCTTTTGCCGGCTCCCCTGTTCTAAATGCCTAGGAAAATGTCAAAATGGGGAAGAACG
>NZ_JAWOCL010000041.1:0-7045 GCF_046483825.1 Sodalinema sp. | reverse complement strand
GAACGTAGTATCCATCAGCGCGACGGACCACTCTCATCCGCTTAATCTGCTTTAACTGATAGAAATGCAAGTCACGAGTCCCCCACATTTTGAAAGGTCCCGCCTGGAATCCGGGGCGTGAAGGTAATCGTCCTTCTCTCCTCTGACAGCTTCCAACCTGAGGTTTTGTACTCGACTGAATCGCGAGTCTTGTGCTTCTTGAATTTAGGAAACCCTTTTTTACCGGGAATGTTTTTCTTGCAGTTCTCGTAGAAGCGAGCTATAGCTGACCAGGCTCGTTCTGCCGAGGCTTGACGAGCCATTGAGTTCAGCTGTTTTGCCCAAGGAAACTCTTTGGCAAGAACCGCACAATAGGCGCTTAGTTCATACCGTCCAACTCCCTTGTTGTCCATCCAGTATCTCAGGCAACTGTTACGAACAAACCGAGCCGTCCGAATGGCCTCGTCCAGCCGTTCGTATTGCTCTTTGCTTCCTTCTAGCTTGGCCTCAAATACCAGCATGACACCATTCAGTCATTTGAAGGAATTGTACCACATTGTACTACAGTAGTTGCCACGATTCATCTCAACGTTGAATCAAAGATTACAACGTGAGCCTTCTCGCGGATTAAGGTAACGATTTATCCCAAGCTGCGACGCGGATTGCGCCCCAGACTTCTGTACAATAAGGGCGATCGCACCCTGTTACGGTTGAGTTATGTCTGACGGAGAACGTCTGCTTCCCCCCAACACCCTCTGGACACGAACCCTCGAACAAACCCAGTTCGCACTCGATTGTGGTGCGCTCCAGCCGATTCCGACGGAATTTCAGTATTTGCAACAGGGAGAGATTCGCTTTCTGGTGCGAACTTTAGCCAATATCGATCGCAAGGCTAAAGCCAAAGCCGCAGAAACCCGTCAGACTCAAGAAACGGGGAAACCCTTTAACCCCTTCCTTCCCTACGATGAAAAACTCTTTGTGGCGGATCTGTCTGAGAGCCATCTCTGTCTGCTCAATAAGTTTAATGTGGTGGAGCATCACCTGCTGATGGTGACGCGGGAGTTTGAGCATCAGAACACTTGGCTAACGGTGGCGGATTTTGCGGCGTTACAGGTGGGATTGCGGGAAATCGACGGGTTAGGATTCTATAACGGCGGGACTGAGGCGGGTGCGAGTCAACCGCATAAGCATTTACAACTGGTTCCGCTTCCTTTGATGCCTGATGGCGATCGCTTGCCGATTGAGGCGGCGATCGCCCAGACTGAGTATGATGGGACAGGACTCAACAAAATCGGTCGATCGCCTTGGCTTCCTTTCACTCATGCGATCGCACCCATCTCCCCCAACAGCTCCGCCGCACAACTCCAGCAGCAGTATTATCGTCTCCTAACCGCCGTGGGGTTAATCGACGCAACTCCCCGCACAGAGCAACAAACGGGAGCCTATAACCTTCTGGCTACGCGAGATTGGTTGATGGTGGTTCCGCGATCGCAAGAAGGATTCGCCGGAATCTCTCTCAACGCCTTGGGATTCGCCGGCGCTTTACTGGTTCGCAATGATGCACAATTGCAACAGCTCAAAACCCTGCAACCTCTCAATCTCTTAGCCAACGTCGTTGCGGGATAATCCCCCAAGCGCGGTTGATTGGCGGCGGTGATGACACCCATCAGCGATCGGCTAAACCAGTAACAATTCACAGGAGAGAAACAACGGCGAAGCTTCGTTTTGGCCGTGTTTTTCATGATGGTCGCCGTTCTCTGGGATCGAGATCCTCCCATCCTTGAGCGTTGACTGTTGACAAACCATTTTTCCTGAGTTAGACCTGTTGGGTAGATCAACAACATGGTCGGCAGTCGGCAATCTCAGATGACTCCTGTTACGGTCTTCGCCTTTAGCTTGTCGGGTAGCTTGTCGGGTGACGGAGCTACCCATACCCGTTATCCGACTCTGACGCCTCAAGGGATATTAAAAAAATGAATGGAATTTGTAGTTTGGGTAACGATGTTGTCTTCGATCAACTGGTAGCGTTGCTCAATAGTATTGATGAGGTGTTAGGAGCGCAAACCCCAGTTTGTATCTATCCCTTTGATGATCGCACCGAACGAATTGCGGCTGAGATTGCTAAACGTCCCAATGTGACCTTATATGGCGATCGCCAATCGATTGAGCGCTGGGATCGCTTTATGCAAAATGCCGCTCCAGAACGCTTAAACAAAGAGAAATTTCGGCTCTATGGCGCTCATCGGCGCTTTTGTGCGTTTGATGGGCCATTTGATCGCTTTATTTATATGGATGCTGACACCTTAGCGATGAGTCCTTTGGATCATGTGTTCCAAAAGCTGGACGATCATGACTGGGTTGTCTATGATTTTCAATTTAAAAATGCCAGCAAAATCTATAATTTAGATGCCCCTAAATTATATGATATCTTCAGCCAGGAGCGTATTCAAACCGAGGTCTTTTGCTCCGGGTTTTTCGGTGCTAAGCGCGGTTTATTTGATGAACCCCTACGGGAGCAACTTCTAAACCACTTAAAATCGGGAGACTATCAATGTCTGTACCGGGGGGCTGGAGAACAACCGCTCTTAAATTATATGGTCATGCGATCGGGGATTTCGAGTTATAATTTTGCCAACCAACTTCCTACAGAGCAACGAACAGGATGTAGTGCGACCTCAAGACATTTTGAGGAGGAAAACCATATTTTATATGACAAGGGAAATCGACTCACTTATATCCATTATATCGGTGTGCAGCCCAGTACCATTGAGAAGGTTTGTCAAGGGGAAAACTTAGATTTCCCCTATCGCGACCTATTTCTCTACTACCGCTACCTTCATGAACCAGAACAGCGCCCAGTGTTCAAGGAACCACCCACCTCAACAAAAACCAGCTCGTCCCCGAATCTCGCTCAACGTTTGATGCGTAAACTCACCTCATTTCGCTCTTAGAATAATGATTAGCCAACTCACAAGTATTGATGGCTCATGACACTAAACTCTAAAGATGGCGATCGCCGTTGACAATAACCATCACGAGGGTCTCTCCGTTATCCTCATTTCCACTATCAATTACCTACCCAAAAACAATGAAAAGCGGTATTTATACATTTGCCAATGATGTTGTGTACGACCAACTCATTGCTTTGCTAAACAGTATCGAGGAAAATGCTGGCTCTGAAATCCCAGTCTGTATTATTCCCTATAATTCCCAAATCCAAAAAATTGAACAAGACATTAAGAACAGAAGCCATGTTTTCTTGTTTGACAATCAGGATTCCATCGACTTTTGGGAAGATTTCATGATTCAAGCCTGGACGGCCAATACAACCGCACAAAAATTCTGGAACGAACAGGGAAAGCCAGCGGTACGTCGAGTTAACTTTGTCAGGAAGCTTTGTAGCTTTGACGGGCCGTTTGATAAGTTTGTTTACATGGATGCAGATACGCTGCTCATGGACTCTATTGCTCGGGTTTATGACAAGCTAGATACCTATGATTGGGTGGTCAATGACTTTCAATATAAATCTGACTCTCATTATATTTTTAATCCTGAAAAACAAGATATTTTAGATGACATTATTGGGCTAGAAAAGGCAAAATCCCAGATTTTTTGTGCTGGCTGGTTTGCTTCCAAGAAAGATGTCTTTAATCGAGAACGGATGTCAGAGTTGTTGGGTTATTTAAACTCAGGAGATGCGGAAGTTCTTTCATTACGAGGCTCCGATCAACCCCTCTACAACTACTTAGTCTCTCGCAGCGGTATTTCCTTTTATAACTTTGCTTATAATAACCCAGAACAAGCAACGGGGAGTCATTGGTCGTCTAACTTTGACGTGATCGAAAACCGGTTATACGATAAAGGCCGACCCATCAATTACATTCATTTCATGAGCATTTCCAGCTCTAAGTTTCGCCTACTATGTCAAGGCGAGAATGTGAATATCCCCTATCAAGATGTATTTCTCCATTATCGCTACTTGAAATCCCCCTCAGACTGTCCAACCTTGAAAGATCCTAGTCCTTGGCTACAATTGAGGAGACAGTCGCAGCAGATCGTCGGCAAAATTGGAAACAAGCTCAAATT
Source organism: Sodalinema sp. (assembly GCF_046483825.1). NCBI lineage: Bacteria > Bacillati > Cyanobacteriota > Cyanophyceae > Oscillatoriales > Oscillatoriaceae > Sodalinema > Sodalinema sp. The sequence goes on along the minus strand of NZ_JAWOCL010000041.1, from coordinate 2,980 downwards.
CAAACGGCGATCGAGTGAGTCCCGAGATTGAGGTTCGCCTCAACGGTTGGTTGGGTTGGGAGATGGCTGGCGCGATGAGCGAACTCTCTCGATCTGAGTTATCGTCAGCCAAGACCCGCTATAATTCTACTTTTGTAGTCTGGTTGGCTGTTGCGATCGCATCCTTATATCTATGAAAACGAGTCTTATTGGAATCGGCGTTGTTATTCTTGGCGCGGGAATTGCGCTAGGAGTCACCAACCCTAGCCGCGAAGACTATCAAGTCTATGCTGGAGAGATTCTAGCCACACATCTCAAAGAGGAGGTCTGTACCGACTTAGGGGGAGGTCAAGATCTCTGTCAGTCCTTCGTCGAAGATAGCCGTCCCCAACTACAACGAATCATCGATCGCAACACCAGCCGCGACAACTTCTTTATCTTCAGCATCTACCGCACTGAATTGGCGCTACCGATTCCCATTCCGGGAGTCCCCGAAATTCACGCGGAAACCGTTGGCGGCTTGACACAGTTCCACACCTACCAAATCGAAGAACGATAATTGCTATTGAGCAATCTAACGGTTTAAACTGGCAAGTTCTGGGTCGCCGTCTGGCTACCCCAGGACTCATCGGCTCTCGGGCGACTGATGACACCGCAGATTTCGGGCAAAATGTAAAGTTTTAAGAAGCGATCCTTGCAGACTGGATAAATCGCTATAAAGTGATTAAAGTTTAAACGCTTCTATATCATCTATGACTGTTCAATTAGCCAGCTTGCTGCGAGACGGGACAGGACAGGCTCACACCGCCGCCGAAAACACGGCCTATATGAAATGCTTTCTCAAGGGAGTTGTCCAGCGGGAGCCGTTCCGGAAACTCCTCGCTAATCTGTATTTTGTCTATCGAACCCTAGAAGAAGAACTCGAACGTCATCGCGACAACCCCGTCATTGCGGGGATACACTTCCGAGACTTAGAACGAACCCCCAGTCTCGAAGCCGATTTAGCCTTCTATTATGGCGACAACTGGCGTGAAGAGATTGAACCCCTCGCCGAAGGCGTCACCTATGTCAATCGCTTGAAAGAGGTTTCTGAGACTGAACCAGAACTCTTGGTGGCCCACGCCTATACCCGCTATATGGGGGATTTATCGGGGGGACAAAGCCTGAAAAATATTGTTCGTTCAGCCTTGGAACTTCCTGAGACTCAAGGAACTCGGTTACATGAGTTTGCGGCGTTCCCAACTCCCGAAAGTCGGCGCAATTTTAAAGTTCAGTACCGAGATGCGCTGAATGAACTTCCTGTGGATGAGGACTTGGCGCAGCGGATTGTCGAAGAAGCCAATTTAGCCTTCCAACTCAACCAGGATGTCATGCATGGATTGGAACCGGATGTGAAAGCGGCGGTTGGTGATCACATCTTTGATTTACTGACTCGCCAGGATAAGCCGGGAAGCACGGAAAAAGCTCATCCGGTTAGCACTTGATTAAGACGTTATCCTCTCGGATTTTCTGCGATCTCTCCTTACTCTCAGCTCCGGCGATCGCGACGAGTTCTCACTTGGGCGATCGCCGTTTTTTTTAACGCCAAATACGACAACATTTTATCCTGAATTGACTTGATTACTATGGAAGTTTCCACCCAGTCTGTTCGTTTTGACGCTCAACTTTTACAAAAACATAATCATCCCACCCCTCGCTATACCAGTTATCCCCCCGCCACAGAATTGAGCGAGGACTTTGATGAACAAGAGTTTTATCAGGCGATCGCTCGTGGAAATGCCAAAAAAACTCCCCTGTCGCTGTATTGTCACATCCCCTTTTGTGAGACAGCCTGCTACTTTTGCGGCTGCAATGTGATTGTGACGCAGCTTAAAAATAAAGTCGTCAATCCCTACCTGGATTATCTCTTTAAACACATCGAACAGACGGCACCTTTAATTGACGGCGATCGCCTCGTGCAACAAATGCACTGGGGTGGCGGAACCCCGAACTATCTCAATCCTGAACAAGTCGAACAGCTTTGGAACAAACTGCACGAGCATTTTAACTTCGCCGAAGATGCTGAAATCTCCATCGAAGTCAATCCCCGCTACATTGATCGCAACTACGTTCTTTTCTTACGACAACTCGGCTTCAACCGTATCAGCTTTGGGATTCAAGACTTCAATCCTAAAGTGCAAGAAGCCATCAACCGCGTTCAGCCAGAAGAACTCCTCTTTAATGTGATGGCCTGGATGCGAGAAGCCGATTTTGAGAGTGTCAACGTCGATCTGATTTACGGACTTCCCTATCAAACCTTAGCCAGCTTCCAGGAAACCATCAGCAAAACCATTAAACTGAATCCCGATCGCATTGCGGTGTTTAACTTCGCCTATGTTCCTTGGATGAAACCCATCCAAAAACGGATTCTAGAAGAAACCCTCCCCAGTTCCGAAGAAAAACTGGAAATCGTCCACATGACCATTGACGAATTGACCGCGAAAGGCTACGTCTTTATTGGCATGGATCACTTTGCCAAACCCGGGGATGAGTTGGCGATCGCCCAACGCAAAGGCGAACTTCACCGCAACTTCCAAGGATATACCACCAAACCCGACTCTGAACTCTTTGGTTTTGGGGTAACATCCATCAGTATGCTGCATGATGTCTATGTGCAGAATTACAAAGGCTTGAAAGACTTTTACCGAGCCGTTGATCAGCAAAACGCACCCATCGAGAAGCTCGTCAAACTCGGGGAACCGGACAATCTCTTGCGTCGAGACGTGATTATGGAATTGATGTGTCACTTCCGCCTCGATAAACGGGAGATTTCCCAAACCTATGGAATTGACTTTGATGAGTATTTCGCTCTCGATTTGCAGATGTTAAACGAGTTTGAAAACGATGGCTTAGTCATCAATGGCTGTGATATCCTGGAAGTGACCCCCAGTGGGCGTTTAATGGTTCGGAATATCGCTTACTGTTTTGATGCGTATAGCCGCGATCGTAAACAACAGCGGTT
>NZ_JAWOCL010000012.1:0-3961 GCF_046483825.1 Sodalinema sp. | reverse complement strand
GACATCAACGCTGCCAAAAATATCAGAGACGAAGGACTGCGTATTTTATCCTCAGGGACTGGGGAGTTCGCCTATCGCCCAAGTGTAAGTCGAGATAGTAGAGGACGTAAGAAATCTACTATCTCGCAATTTGCTGGGTAGGAAGCCGACTGTGTAATCTTTGATTCACTGTTCGGTAGTTCACTCAGCAGCGGGGAAACTGGGGCGATCGCCGGCAAAAAACCTCCCGTATTGACGGCTGATGGTTCGGGGAAGTCTTGGCAGAGTCTTGGGGGCGATCGCCAATTCTCCCGAAGTTTGCGCTAGAGTCTTGAAGGACGAAGACAGATTATTAACTGCCCCCCCTATTCTGACTATTTTACGAAAGGATTGCTTAAGGCTATGAAGTTTCCCCCTGTTACCCTAATCGCATTGGCCGCCGTTTTCCCCAATGCGGGCGCCGTCACGGCGGCGTCGGTGGGGATTCAACTTCCCGATAACTGCAATGTGGTTCACTTGAGTCCGGCGGAAACGGGACGAGCCGGTGGGATGCTGGTCTGTGCGCCGGAGTCGATGGAGGGTCCCGCTCCAATTTTGGGCAACAATATTGATATTCCTGAACTCCAAGATACTGTGGAGTTTGCGGATTTGGGCGATCGCTGGGAACGACCCTACATCGAAGCGCTCGCTCGCCAGGGAATTATTCCTGCGGCTGAAGATGAGCAGTTTAACCCCGATGCACCTCTGACGGAAGAGGACTTTCAGGCTTGGCTTAGTCAGAGTGTGGAAGCTCGTCAAGCCATGAACCCGTCTCTGAAAGCCTCGGAAACCGACACCTTAGATAGCCTGACGGGTGACGCTGAGACGACGACTGAGTCGGGCCAAGAGACGAAAGCGGAGGATGCGGATACGAATACCTCCCAGACGGAGATTCATCTGGAGCGTTTCGGTAAACGGCTGAGTGGGAAGTCGGCGGAGAAATCCCCGGAACCGGTTGTCTCTCGTTTAGAAGCCTTAGTGGCTTTAGCCAAGAACTTAGATTTAGAGTTGACAGAGGAGTTAGAAGCCAATACGGTTTTGAGCTTTAGCGATCTTGAGTTAGTTCCAGAATCGGCTCATGATTCCCTTAAAGCGGTTCTGGGTCATGAGATTATTGTCACCAATGAGGAGGAAGAAACCGCACTCTATCCTCATTTTTCGGCTACGCGGGCCGATATCGCGGTGTTGCTGTACAAATCTATGGTGAAAGGGGGAGGATTAGCCCCCATCGCCATCAATCCAGAAGGCTCTCTCGGCGATCGCGAAATCCCCATGAATCCCTCGGGACAACCGATTCACTCGGCGTTAGTCAACCCAGCGTTGATCCAACAGCTATTTGCTGATTCTAATTCTCCGGGAACCATCGCCATCGGTTTAGCCGAAGGAACTCGCACCATTGATGGTGGCAAAACTGCTGGCTACTGGGGACACCGAGATCCCGGCAATGGCAAACATAATATGGGAACGTTCAGTTACCAACATGGTGCGAGAACCCCGGAAGAAGCGGACTGGCTGCAACTGCAACGGATTTATGGGTATAGCGCGGCTCTGCAAGAATACGCGGCAGCTCACAATATGGAGTTGTCGGTGTTGGAGTTAGTGGCGGGATTGGATTTGGCCAACCAAGCTCCTTTGGCGGCCCAACATTATCTGGCGAATTTACAACAGTTGAAGGCCCGAGGCTTCACAGGTATGGACGCGATCCTAGAGGCGCGGACGTATAGCTATATCAACCCCGCCACGGGGCGTTTGGAAGCGAGCGGTTTCCGCAATAATTGGGAATGGTTACGCTATGACCAAGCGCGTCGGATTGCTGCGATTCGTAGCACTTTGGCCCATCACGGCATCGAATAAGGGGTTGTTGACGGCTGGGGGCCGGTTGGCCCCCAGGGGAGACTAGAAGTTTTCTAAAATCCGTTGCAGAATGCTGATCCCGCTAACAGCCTGCCAAGCAAATAAGCCGACGACGGCGATATTGATGCTGATATGGCTGTAACGCGCCCAGTCTTTCCCTCGTTGCATGAGTGGGGCCAGGGACGCTGAGAGAGCGACGAGTCCCATCATGCCGAGTCCCGCGAGTAAGTGGGGACCCACGAAGAGTTTACCGTTGTTAATGTAGGTGACGGACATACCACCGATCGCCCCGAAGACGATACCCACTAACAGCAGTGAGCCGATTTTGAAGTGTTTGGTGCGGAAGTCTCCTTGAACGAGCTCTTTTTTCTCTTCGCCGGTGGCTGAGCGCAGTTTACGGACTTTGAGACCGGTATAGAGGGCATAGATGGCGATCGCCAACATGACCCACATGAGTGAGGGGTGAACAAAGTTCAACCAGGGTTTAATTGATTCGGGAATAAAATCCATTGGGGTTCTCCTCGATAGTCGGCAAGATAGTCGGCAAGATAGCCGTCGACCGTTGATCATTCAACGACTCTCTCATTGTATTCGTTTTGAGTTGAGTTGAAGTCTAATGCGATCGGTCAATGGCTATCTCTGTTCTCCAAAGGCGTGGCGTTCGGGGTTAGAGGGTCTGAACCCTTAGCCCTCGAACGCCGCCGTCATAAAACTTAGCATAGCAACTTTACCGGGCTGTTCCTTCCCCAGAATCATGACCATAGCGGCGGCTAGGTGTCCTTAGCACCGACGGTTGACTCCTTGGGGGGAACGGGATCATATCCGCCAGGATGGAAGGGATGACAGCGCAACAGACGGCGCAACGCTAACAGACCCCCTCGCCAGGGGCCAAATCGCTCAATGGCTTCGACGGCGTAGGTCGAACAGGTGGGGTGAAAGCGACAGGAAGGTAACGTCCAGGGGGAAATCAGGAGACGATAGGCCCGAATCAGGGTTAAGAAGACCTGTTTGGCGATCGCATTCAACATTTAAGCTTCCTCCTATGCTCCTATGATGGTATGGCGGCGATGAACGCTCCTAGAACGGGTCGGGGTTCCCTGTCCCGATAGCTGGCCCGATTAACCGTCCTGATTAACCATAGTATGGAGAGTGTTCCGCCCCCCCTCACCCTTCCCTCAAACCTCTTGTGCCAGATGTCATGCTAGAGTTCGGACGTTCCCTAACCCCAATCCCTCTGTGGTTCTCCAGTGGATTAGTTGTCGTTTGGTTGGGGTTGGTCTTAGCCACCGCCGAAGGACTCTACCGCCGTCGCCATCTGAACCCCGAGTTCAGCCGTAAAATTGTCCATATTGGCACCGGAAACGTCATCCTCATCGCCTGGGGATTGGGGATTCCCGCCTGGATTGGTATTGCAGCGGCGATCGCAGCGGGGTTTGCGGCGTTGTTGTCCTATTGGCTGCCTCTACTTCCGGGGGTCAATAGTATTGGTCGTCAAAGCCTGGGGACGTTCTTTTATGCGGTCAGTATTGGGGTTTTGATTGCCGCATTCTGGCAAACCTCCCCCTACTATACCGCGCTGGGTATCCTGATTATGACCTGGGGCGATGGATGTGCGGCGTTAGTGGGAATGCAGTTTGGTCGTCATCGGTATCGAGTTTTGGGGATGACGAAAAGTGTTGAGGGAACCTCGGCCATGTTTGTGATTAGTTATCTCATCAGCCAGTTTGTGTTACTGGCCTCGGGGGCTAACTGGAGCGAACTCATCTTAGTATCCTTGCTAGTAGCAACGGTTGCCACTCTACTCGAATCGTTTTCAACCTTAGGGTTGGACAACTTAACGGTTCCTGTGGGTAGTGCAACGTTAGCATTTTATTTACAGTCGTTTTGGCTATCTTGATGGGTCTTGATGGGGCTTTATTCAAGAGAGTTGACCGTAGTTGTTTCTAGCAAGTTGGGATTTTATGTCTGATAAAAAGTTTGATAAAATTGTTGTTTTGGTTCACGGAATTTTTCGCCAATCTAAAGTATTTGCGAAAATGAAACAGCAATTAGAGGAAGATGGCTATAGGGTCTATGCACCAGATTTATA
>NZ_JAWOCL010000207.1:0-3003 GCF_046483825.1 Sodalinema sp. | reverse complement strand
GTGGAAATGACCAGTATTTGGACGGTCTGGGATTTTATTATTGTTCCGGCTCATCATTGCTGTTTGCCGGTTGGTGAGGTGGTGCAGGTGGCGGTGATTCCTCATGGTATGATGGCGTGGAGCGATCGCACGATTGAGGTCGTTCAGGAACGATTAAATCGCCCTATTTCAGTTAGTCAAACTGTGACACCCCAAGACTCTAAAACGTAACGTTTAAAATTAGTTCCCCAGGTGTGAACCCTTCACGGCTCCATGTCCCTACTGTTGTCATCTTTCGATATCTGGAAACCCCATCACCGTAGTAACTCCAGTGATGATCTCTTGGCTCAACTGCACGATCGCGGTGGCTTACCCGAACCCTCACAACTGTTGCGACGGCTTCCGGTAGACACGCGGCAGGCCTCAAGCCAACTCCTAGAGATCATTTATCACCAGCAGCCTCGCTGGGTGGTCTTGGGAGGAATGGCGGAGGGGCGATCGCGTCTGACGGTGGAACGCCGGGCGGTACAGGGGTCGCGGAGTTACTGCACCCCCATCAATGTCTGGGAGTTGGTGGCGGGACTCCCGCATACGGATGTGAGTTATCACGCCGGCCGTTTTGTCTGTAATGCCACCTATTATCGGGTTTTGTCGGCCATCGCCGCTGCCAACTTGCCCACTCAGGCTGTATTTCTTCATGTTCCCGCCTCTCACGAACCGGCCTGGCCCGCGATCGTCGAGGAGGCCCAACAGGTCCTACAGCGGCTGGCCTCCTGGACTCCCACCGTCTATCCCCTCGCCTCTGCGGCGGTTAGCGATTTTGCCGTAGCTTCGGGTTAACAAACTCGTTCAAGCCTTCCCCCAACAGAGATAAGCCAATCACCATTAGGGTCATGGCTAAGCCGGGAAACAGGGCCGTCCACCAAATCCCCGTGGGTAACGCTTCGAGGGCTTGGCGGAGGTCATTGCCCCATTCTGGGGTGGCTTCGGGGAGTCCTAAGCCGAGGAACCCGAGACCGCCGAGGATGGCGATCGCATCAGCCGCATTCAGGGCAAAGAGAACCGGAACCGTCTGAATGGCGTTGAAAAAGAGATATTTCGAGAGAATGCGCCAGGTTGAGGCCCCCATCGCTTGCGCGGCTTCGACATATAACTCGGTTTTAATGCTGACGGTGTGGTTGCGCACCACCCGATAATATTGGGGGACATAGGCAATACTGAGGGCTAAGGCCGCATTAAACAGGCCCCGTCCCACGACAAACGCCAAGGTAATGGATAACAATAACCCCGGTAGGGTATAGATGACATCCATCACAAATAGCAAGAGCCGGTCAATTTTGCCCCCCAGATAGCCGCTAGCCAGTCCGAGGGGGACTCCGGTCAAAATACTGAGTAACGTGGCTAAAACCACCACTTTTAAGGCTGCCTGGGAGCCGTAGAGGGTGCGGGAGAAGACATCGTAACCTAGGCGAGTCGTCCCAAACCAATGCCCCCAGGAGGGGGGCTGGTGAATGGGATTATCAAGGAGTTCTCTAGGACTTTGGATCAGGCCCACCCCTTGCAAGAGAGGGGCGGTGAGAGCGATAAGGATAAAGATAGCGGTGATGACTAGCCCCACCCACATCAACCGAATTGAGAGATTGGCACGTTTGCGAGGTGCGACAGGGTTGAGGGAGGGTTTGGGGGCGATCGCCATAACGGAAGACGGTTATCGTTCAGAATCAACAGGGACAGCCTCAACGCCATCTGTTGGTGCAGAGGCCTCCGGTTTAGGATTTCGATAGCCAAAAAAGTCAATGCGATAGTCGGTGATGCGAACCCCGGTTTCGGCTTCGATGCGTTCAATTAAGTCTGGGGGAAGTTCGACAAACACATCGAGAATTTGTTGACTATCGAGACAATTGATATGGCTATGAGGGTCACTAATGTTACCATAGAGGCGGCCGTCGGAGCGTTCGATACATTCGATAATGCCGTGACTCGACAGGGCCTCAAGATTCTGATACACCGATGTATAGCCGATTTCTTTGCCGGCGCGACTGAGTTGATCATAGATGTCCCTGGCACAGACGTGATCCTGAACCTCCCAGAGAAGTTCGAGGATTAGCCGACGCTGGCGACTCAATCTCATTCCCAGGGCTTGGCAGCGATCGAGGGCGTCTTGGAGAGAGCGTATGGGTTTTAGTGCGATCGCCTCATGTTTCATCAGTCTAGGTTTGGCTTGCTATCAACAGGGAGAAGGTGACGACTCTTGGCGAAATGAACATTACCTCAAGAATCGGCCAGAGTTAAAAATCTATCTTATGGAAGGGGACTTTTGTTTCCATCCATGAACCATTTTGACATCCTCCCACGCTAATTCAAAGAATATAGCGTGGGATTCCCACCATTACTGATGAGGTTTCCTCTTTCCACGACTCGACTTACCTTGAGGAGTTTCCCCACCCAGGCAGAGGTCGATATCTCCAGAGGCGTGAGTTCCCGTATGCCCTACGGTACTTAATCCTAATTCAAGGATGTTAATAGCTGCATTATGGTCTCTGTCAGCAACAAATCCACAATGGGGACAGCGGTGGGTTCTCGTTGATAGAGATTTCTTGACCTTCTCCCCGCAGTTGGAGCAATTCTGGCTCGTGTACTGGGGAGCAACAGCAACCGTTGCTACCCCAAACACCTTACCAAAATACTCCACCCACTGACGGAACGTTGACCAGGCCGCATCTGAAATAGATTTAGCGAGATTATGGTTTTTTACCAAATTTCGCACCCTCAAGTCCTCATGGCCTACCAAGTCGTTAGACCGGACGACGCACAATGCCGTTTTGACGGCAAAGTCTTTACGCTGCCGACTTACCTTGAGATGCTTTCTCGCTAATCGATGTCTAGCTTTCTGTCGATTCTTAGACCCTTTCTGGGTTTTAGCTAATCGACGTTGAAGGCGTTTGAGTGCTTTCTCAGACTTTCTTAGATGTCTGGGATTTTCTACAGTTTGACCACCTGAGTCAGTGTAGAAATGATTTAAGC
>NZ_JAWOCL010000176.1:0-22925 GCF_046483825.1 Sodalinema sp. | reverse complement strand
CGTTGGCATCGGTTGCACGAACAATCCTGGCACAAAAAAGCAGGATTGTCAAAAGCTGTCCTAGAAGGACGGGGTTTTAGACCCAAAATTTTCGATAAAATCAAATCTCAGTTAGGACAGGTAGTTGTAATCTTTTTTAATATATTTAATGACGGCTTATCTCAAGGCAATTTAGCAATTTATGAGAAATTTGGTGCAATTGTGCCTCTATAAGTCCAATAATCCAGCAGGAGGATCAACTTCTAGCCGTTGATTCACCAAATCCACCACCGGAACGATCGCTTCAACAAAGGGAATAAAAACCGTCGGCGGGGCGGGAGGCTTTTGACGTTTCTTTGCCTTTTTCTTCTTGACTTCTACTGGTTTTTGTGATACCAAATTTTCATCTAATTGAACTTGTAACAAGTCATTCCCGGCGGAAAAAATATCAATCGTCACCCCCAGTCGTTCCCCGGTTTGGTGATGAAACACCTCCAACCCCAGCAAATCGCGAACATGAAACTCGCCGGCCTCAAGTTCAGGGCGATCGCTCTGGGGAACCACTAAGACCGCATTACGCAACGATTCCGCCGCCTCTCGCGTCTCAATTCCCTCAATTTCAATCACATAGAGTCCTTTTCCGGGGATATCTCGCCCTCCTAGCAGTTCCACGGGTTCAGGCTGGCCGCCGCGACGTTTTAACCAACGCGGACCCGGTTCGAGGAAGCGTTCGGGGAAATCCGAGTCAGGATAGACACGCATCAATCCATGTACCCCCTGAGGGGCGACAATGCGGCCAATTTCAACCCAATCGGATTCCTGTTGCGGTTCTGCCATAGCTCGAAGATCAATTATCAGAAGGTCTTAAACCTTAATCATAGCCGGTCTTTGCGCTGAAACGACTCAGGCGGCTCAGGAGAGGGCGGAGGAGACGATTGGAGACGGCGTTTTTCTAACCGATCAGCTGGAGACCGATCAGCTGGAGACCGATCAGCTGGAGACCGATCAGCTTGAGAGGCTTCGAGTTGTTTGCGTTGTTCATCGAGAACCGCTAACGCCTGGGCCAGTTCGGTTTCCTGTTCGAGTTGATCACTTAGAGACACCAAACCACTCAACCCATTGATAATCCGTCGCAGATTTTCCCGCAGTTGGGGGTCTCCGGTCAACTCATCTAAATCAGAGGTGATTTTTTCAACATTCTCAAAGGTTGAACGTGCCGACGATAGGGTTTCTTGTAACATCAACAAGTTAGCCGGATCATTGACCGATTCCGAGACATCTCGCAGATTTTGTGACGCAACAGCGGCATTTTCCGATAACACCGTGGCGTTATTGACTAAGACCTCAAGATCGGCAATTAAATTGGCCTGTTCCAACTGAGATAAATTGCTATTGACCAATCGTAAGGTGCGATCGCTCTCTTGTAGCAGCGGCGTTAACCCCGTCGCCGCCAAGCGTAACTCCCGACTCATCATATTAAGATTGTCGAGGGTTGTCACCAAACTGGTTCGATTATCTTCGAGGAGTTGATTAGCCGTGACCGTGAGGCGGTTGAGTTCCACCGCCGTCTGATTAAACCCAGCGGCTGTCTCTCCAAACTCCTCAGCAGTGCGAGTTAGCGTCTGAGTGGTCATCAAGGCTGAGTCCGATAAAACCCCGAGTTCTTCCTGAAAAAAGATGGTCATTTCCGAGACATTGCGAGCTAACCCGGCAATATCTTCACTGGCTTGGGCGGTATTTTCTAGAAGAACTTGTACCGTTTCTAGGAACTCAGGATCACTAAACGATTCCGTAAATTGAGTTGAGGCGCGAGTTAACTTCTCGAAACTGATGCCCACGCGACCGAGGATGCGATCGCCATCACAAATAATCACCTGAGAATCACAATTTGACTCAAGGGGATCGGCTAAGTCTCGGACTTGAGGAAGGGGCTGATCCGGGGAGAGGATATCAATCGTTGTTTCCCCAATAAAACCGACTTGATTAGCTTCAACATAGGGAGGACGAGGAATTTTCAGATCCTCCGAAAGAATTTCGACTCTCGCATCAACACCATTCGTTCCAGGAACCACATCCACCAAGCGTCCAACTCGTACGCCACGATAGCGAACCGGTGCGCCCGCTTGCATTCCTAACGCATCCTCAAACTCAACGACAAACTCGTAGGTGTCTCGTCCAACGGTCACTCCTCGCAACCAAAGAGAGACCAATCCAAACAGGCCTAACCCCAGAATAACAAACAGGCCCAATGAGCCTTCTCGAAGCGTCCGCGATCGCATAATAATTCCTCGTGACTTGCGCCTATATGGGTGATCAATTAACGATTCACTGCACCTATCCAGCCGCCTGAATCGGACCCTCAATACTACCAGTACGAAACTGTCGAATCAACGGATTATCCGTTTCATCGAGTTCCTGAACATGACCTTCCCACTGTACTTTACCGCGATATAAAAAAATTACCCGATCCGTGGTGCGGCGAATGGTACTCTCTTGATGAGTCACCATGACATAGGTCCGACAACTGTAGTGTTTCTGCCCGACATGGAGATCCCGGATCAAATCTTCAATCACCGTCGAGGCGATGGGATCGAGTCCGGCGGTGGGTTCATCATAAAGCAAGATCTCGGAGGTATGGCTGGGATCATCGGGGTGATCAATGATAGCGCGGGCGAAACTAACTCGTTTACGCATCCCCCCCGACAGTTGGGCCGGATAGAGATCAGCACTTCCTCCCAACCCCACTCGTTCTAAACTCTCCTCGACTAACTGACGAATCTGTTTATGAGGTAGTTTGGAATGTTGATAGAGAGAAAAGCCCACATTTTCATCAACGGTGAGAGAGTCAAACAGGGCCGCCTGCTGAAAGACCATACCAATCCCAATGGGATCGCGGTTATCCTCAATCAAGCCTTGGCGTAATTGGCCCTTGATGTAGATTTCTCCCGAATCTGGCGGAAGTAACCCCGCAATGAGCCGTAGAATTGTCGATTTACCGGTTCCTGATGGCCCGATAATCCCTAACGCATCTCCGGGATAAATTGTCAAGTCTACCTCATCGAGAATCACGTTATGCCCGAAGGATTTGGAGATCCCTTTGAGTTCGACGATGGGTTCTGAAGGACAATCGCGATCGCGTTGAACCGAGTCGCGATCGCCATGCTCTCCACCGTTGTGATCCAAGTTGTGATCCAAGTTGTGATCCAAACGCGCCATGAACTCCGTCATTTCCCGCGACTGCTCTATCATGTTGCCATACTTGAGCGCGACTTAACCTGAACCTGCTATGATGCCTTGCTTGTCACCGCTGCCATGAAACAGACAATCCGTGATTTGAAACGAGTGTCCCGAAGTCGAACCCCCTATCGTGCCAAGCAATGGTTCAAATGGCTCTCTCCGGGGCTGTCGTTAAAGCGATGGTTAGTCGTCAGTGCGACCGGGATGGTGTTAGCCTTACTCGGTATTGCCATTTGGACGAAACTCACCCCCGTCTATTACCTCTTACAGTTTGTCGAAACCGCCCTAACCACGATCGCCACGCGGGTTCCCAACTATATTAGTGGTCCGCTGGTGGTGATCAGCGGTATTTTACTGCTGCTGTGGGGCCAAACTCGTACGATGGGGTCGATTCACGATGCCCTCAAACCTGAAGACAATGGCGAGTTAATCGATGCTCTCATGGAACGGCGACGACTGCATCGCGGACCGAAGATTGTCGCCTTGGGAGGAGGAACGGGCCTGTCAACTCTGTTACGGGGAATCAAGACCTACAGTGCCAACATTACGGCGGTGGTGACGGTGGCCGATGATGGCGGCTCATCGGGGCGTTTACGGCGCGAAATTGGCGTTTTGCCTCCCGGAGACATTCGTAACTGTTTAGCCGCCTTAGCGGACGAGGAAACCCTCTTAGCGGAGTTATTTCAATATCGCTTTCAAGGGGGAACGGGGCTAAGTGGCCATAGTTTTGGCAATCTGTTTTTAGCGGCTATGGCCGATATTACCGGGGATTTAGAGCAAGCGGTGGTGGCCAGTTCCCAGGTGTTGGCGGTACGGGGGGAAGTGTTACCGGCGACGTTGACGGATGTGACGCTCTGGGCGGAGTTGGCCGATGGCCGGCGCATTCAGGGAGAGTCGAGGATTGCCGAGGCTCGGGGTAAAATTGTCCGGGTTGGCTGTGTTCCTGAGACACCCCCCCCGCTTCCTCGGGTGATTGAGGCCATCGCCGAAGCAGAAGTCATCGTGATTGGCCCAGGAAGTTTATATACCAGTGTGATTCCTAATCTCTTGGTTCCTGATATTGTTGAGGCCATCGCCCGTTCCTCGGCCTTGCGGATTTATGTCTGTAACATCATGACGGAACCGGGAGAAACCGACGGTTATACCGTCTCTGACCATATCCTAGCCATTGACCGGGCCTGCGGCGATCGCCCGGTGTTTGACGCGGTGGTAGTTCAGAAAAGCAAGCCCTCAGCGCGATCGCTCATCCGCTATGCTCAAAAACAATCCCATCCCGTCGACTTAGATCTCGATGTCGTCGAACGCTTAGGACGACACATTATTTTGGCCAATATCATGAGCGAAGATCGTGAGTCGGGCATGGTTCGTCATGATTCTCTCAAACTGGCCCGCACCTTAGCCCAGCATTTTTCGGCAAAACGCTGACTCCGACCCACCCCGGACGACCCCGAGCGGCAGTAAGATCCCAGAGGTGCGGTATGGTGAAAGAGGACGGTTTCCCAAGCTATTCAGATACGGACAAGACACAACCATGACTGCGGTGAACTCCCCCACACCTTCGGATGCTTCTTCCCCCCAACCTCGCCACTACAAAGCCAAAGGACTTAAACCCGGTGGCCCTCGTCCCGCCAAAGCCCTTTGTAGTGAATGCGGCCTGTGCGATACTCATTACATTCATTATGTGAAAGAGGCCTGCGCCTTTATTCACCAACAATTTACAGAACTCGAAGACCAAATTCACGGGCGATCGCGACAACTCGATCAAGAAGCGGAAACCTATTTTGGGGTTCACCAATCGATGATGGCCGCCCGCAAAACTGAACCCATTGAAGGCGCGCAATGGACAGGAATTGTCAGCACCATTGCTTGTGAAATGTTGAACAGTGGCAACGTCGAAGGGGTGGTTTGCGTCCAAAACTCTCCCGACGATCGCTTTCAACCGATGCCCATTATTGCCCGCACCCCCGAGGAGGTTCTCGCCGCCCGAGTCAACAAACCCACCCTCTCCCCCAATCTCTCCGTTCTCGAACAGGTGGAACAATCGGGACTTAAACGCTTGCTAGTGATTGGCGTCGGTTGCCAAATTCAAGCCCTACGAGCTGTTCAGGATAAACTCGGTCTGGAAAAACTCTATGTTTTGGGGACTCCCTGTGTCGATAACGTCACCCGCGCCGGGTTACAGAAATTCCTAGAAACCACCAGTCGCTCCCCGGAAACCGTGGTGCATTATGAGTTTATGCAGGACTTTCGGGTGCATTTTAAACATGAAGATGGCTCGATTGAGAAAGTCCCCTTCTTTGGTTTAAATACTAAGGAACTTAAAGATGTCTTTGCGCCCTCCTGTATGAGTTGTTTTGACTATGTCAATGGCCTGGCGGATTTAGTGGTGGGCTATATGGGCGCACCCTTTGGCTGGCAATGGATTCTCGTGCGCAACGACACCGGCCAGGAAATGTTAGATTTGGTGCAGTCTCAGTTGGACACCCAGCCGGTTTCCTCTCGGGGCGATCGCCGTCAAGCCGTCCAACAGAGTATTCCCGCCTATGATAAGGGGGTGACTCTGCCGATGTGGGCCGCTCAACTGATGGGAGTTGTCATTGAGCGCGTCGGTCCGAAAGGGTTAGAATATGCCCGGTTTTCCATCGACTCTCACTTTACCCGCAATTACCTCTATGTCCAGCGCAACTATCCCGACAAACTCGACGATCATGTTCCTGAGTTTGCCAAACGTATTGTTGGACAATATAAACTTCCTCAATAACTCGCCAACTCGGTCGTTTTAACGCCGCTTCCCCTCACAGAAGACGGAAATCATTGGCCCTATCCAACCTTGGGGGGCTAAACCACAGCCAAGGAGACTTTTTTTAATGAGCATCACCTGTCATATCCTCGTCGAACAAAATCCCGGACTTCTCTACGTTAGCCGTAACGGTGCGCCTGAGAAGGTTCTACCGAAACTCGAACGCTTTTTGGTTAAATTCTGGGATGAGCGAGAAACCGCCGGGGAACACCGTTACACCCCGGAATGTTTACTCGCTCAAGTCACCGTCCGCTTTGGCTTTGAAAGTTGCGAGGATGACTTTTCCAATTTGCGGGTGGGGGTCGATTATGATCCCGATGTGGAGTATATCTATCTGATTTCCCTCGACAAAACGGTTACCGTTTGGGCGCCTGAACCCCGCTATCGTCAGAAACCGCAACTGGGCCTCGATGGCTGTCATCAACTCAAAGAGTTGTCGTTTCAAACGGCTTAGCGGGGAGTTAGCTCGTTCCATTCGTTCCATCAATTTATTCAATCAATTAGGGCTGCCCATCAACATAGTGATGGACAGCCCTAAGAGGTGTTTAAGCGTTAAACCTTAACGGTTAACTGGCAACGAACTGGCAACGAACGAAAGCGATGTTAGCGGCGATTGGTGCGCCGGGGACGATAGTTGTTGTTGCGGCGTTTGCGAGGGCCACCTTTGCGACGTTTGGAACGGTGTAGGAGGTTTTCGACTTCCTGAACACTGAAACCAATGCGACTGGGGCCACCCACCGGTTGTTGTTCGAGAAGCATTGACAGAGCCTTACAGGCAATTTGGTTGATGTCAACATCTTCTTCGAGCCGTCGCAGCAACTCAGCGGCTTCTTCCTGAATATGCTGGTGTTGCAGCTTCGAGGCCAGTTCCACCTGATATTGTTGTTTGGCTTCGCCAATGGTGGGAACTTCCCCATAGACCATCGGGGAACCGGCAACGTGCATAATCCGGGTGAGTTTCTTGAACTCTAGGGGAGTGACGAGGGTGATGGCGGTTCCTTTACGGCCCGCTCGTCCGGTACGGCCGATACGGTGAACGTAGCTGTCGGAGTCGAAGGGGATGTGATAGTTAAAGACGTGGGTGACATCGTTGATATCTAAGCCCCGCGCCGCCACGTCGGTGGCAATCAGTAGGTCAATTCGCCCTTTTTTGAAGCTCTCAATGGCTTCGTTGCGCTGTCGTTGCTGCATATCCCCATGAAGGGAACTGGCGGCATAGCCCCGCGACACCAGGGTCGTACAGAGCATATCGGTCTCTTTCTTGGTGCGGCAGAAGATTAACGCCTTGTTGGGGGCTTCCGTGTCAATCAGGCGCACGAGGGCTTCTTCCCGTTCGCGCTCTTCTAGCACATAGTAGCGCTGAGTGATGTCGGTGTTGATGGTCGAGTCTTTGGGGGTGACATCAATCGAGAGGGGGTCGGTGAGAATCTTCTTCGACAACTGGCGAATGGCCGAGGGAAGGGTTGCCGAGAAGAGTAGGGTTTGCCGCTCTTTGGGGAGATAGGTGAAGATTTCCTCAATATCGTCGAGGAAGCCCATGTCCAGCATTTCATCGGCTTCGTCGAGAATGACAATCGAGGGAGAGAAGTCTTTGAGGCGCTTGGATTTGAGGTGGTCGAGGAGACGGCCGGGGGTGGCGGTGACCACTTGGGCGCCGCGACGGATGAGGGAGACTTGCCGTTCGATGGACTGTCCGCCATAGACGGCTACGGTGCGAATGCCGGCACAGCGACCGAGACGATAGAGTTCGTCGCTAACTTGGGAGGCCAACTCACGGGTGGGGACAATCACCAGGACTTGTACTCCTTCGCTACTATCCCGATGGACGGCATTCATGGCCGGCAATCCGAAGGCGGCGGTTTTACCGGTTCCGGTTTGAGCGCGGGCGATCGCATCGCGTCCTTGTAGGATCACGGGGATCGCTTGTTGCTGAATGGGGCTAGGGACGCGGAATCCAGCTTCCTGGATGCCTTCTAGGATCTCGGGTCGGAGATTAAACGACTCAAAGTTGGCGGGCGTTTCGTCGATGGTGGACTGGGAATCGGTATCGGTCTGGGGAAGGGATGTTTGTTCGGGAGTTACAGATGTCATAGATGAAGTCATATGTTACGTGGGTTACGTGTAGCGAGGGAGAGAACCAGTGATCGAGATGCTGAAGGGTTGGGGACTCGGTGGTGACCCGTCAACCGGTCAACAGAGGGACGAGACTGAGGGGAACTGGCGATCGCCCCGGTCTGTTGACTGTTGCGGGTGTTGTCGGCTCATAGATCGATTGAGTCTCAGCTCGCTAGAATTCATCTCCGCCGCCAGTTAACCGATAGGCGCTGCCGTGATTACTGATGTAGCAATGACTGATGTAGCACCGTTGGATGTAGCCCCGTACAGTGACGTTCCACACTTGACCCAGCGACTGAGTTGGCAATCTCGATCAGCACGCTGTTGATCGGAGTTGATCAGACGCACTGTTTGGAGGTACCACCGCTTCACTCTATGATAGTTGCAATTTCTACTTTTCTGTGAAGCTTTTTTCATCAATCTCTCAAATTGTCGTGATAGGCTGTTCTGAAATGCTTGCCAGTCGAGACTTGACTGGATAACGTTGACCGTATGGCTAGAGGTAAAACGCAACAGATGGACGCTGCCACGCTTTGGAAACGCTATCGGGACTGGCTCTATTATCACGAAGAGCTAGGGGTCTATGTCGATATCAGCCGTATCTCTTTTGATGAGGCCCTCGTCGATCGCCTGACTCCGCGCTTTGAGACCGCTTTTCAAGCCATGGCAGACCTCGAAGCCGGGGCGATCGCCAACCCAGATGAAGAGCGAATGGTGGGCCATTACTGGCTACGAGATCCAGATTTGGCACCAACGGAGACCATCAAACGGGAGGTGATTGACACCCTTGACCAAATCGAGAGTTTGGTGGCCAAGATCCATTCAGGGACGCTCCATCCTCCGGCGGGCGATCGCTTCACGGATATTCTCTCCGTTGGCATTGGTGGTTCGGCCCTCGGTCCGGAATTTGTGGCCGATGCCTTAGCCCCCCTCGATGCCCCGTTAGATATTCATTTTATTGATAACAGTGATCCCCAGGGGATCGATCGCAGGTTAGCGCAATTGGGCGATCGCCTCTCAACCACCCTGGTCTTCATTATCTCCAAGTCCGGCGGAACCCCGGAAACCCGCAATGGCATGATTGAGGTCAAAGCGGCTTTCGACAAGGCGGGACTCGATTTTACCAAACAAGCCGTGGCCATTACCGGCGTAGACAGTAAACTCGATCACCAAGCCCAACGCGAAGGCTGGTTAGGTCGTTTACCGATGGCGGACTGGGTGGGAGGACGTACCTCGGAAATGTCGGCTGTGGGACTCCCCGCTGCGGCGTTACAGGGGATTGATATTCGGGCTATGTTGGCCGGGGCCAAGGCCATGGATGAGGCGACGCGGGTGCAGGATCTCAAACAAAATCCGGCGGCCTTGTTAGCGTTGGCGTGGTACGCCGCCACCAATGGCCGGGGCGAAAAAGATATGGTGATTCTGCCCTACAAAGACTCTCTGTTGTTGTTTAGTCGCTACCTGCAACAGCTTGTGATGGAATCTCTGGGTAAAGAGAAAGACCTTGATGGTAATGTTGTCCATCAGGGTATTGCGGTCTATGGCAACAAGGGATCGACCGATCAACACGCCTATGTGCAACAGTTGCGGGAAGGGGTGGCCAACTTCTTTGTCACCTTTATTGAAGTCCTCGGCGATCGCCAGGGAGAATCGACGGAAATCGATCCAGGGGTGACTTCAGGAGATTATCTCTCAGGCTTCTTGCAAGGAACCCGCCAAGCCCTCTTTGACAATGAACGGGACTCTATTACTATCACCGTCCCCGAGGTCAGTCCCTTCTCGGTGGGGATGTTAATTGCCCTGTATGAGCGTGCTGTGGGCTTCTATGCCTCTCTGGTGAACGTCAACGCCTATCATCAGCCGGGAGTTGAAGCGGGCAAGAAAGCAGCGGCGGCGGTGTTGTCCCTGCAACAAGAGGCCATGGCGGTTCTCAAACAAGCCAATAAACCCATGTCCTTAGAGGAGTTGGCGACGGCGATCGGACAGCCGGATCAGGTGGAAATTATCTATAAGATCCTGCGTCATCTTCATGCCAATCAACGGGGAGTGACCCTCGTTGGCAACTTGGGCCGGCCCTCTAGCCTACAGGTTTCTGCCTTTTAACGGTTTCTATGCCTCTGACAATCTTGGTGGTGGAGGATGACTTAGCCACTCGTCTGTCCATCACCGATTATCTGGAATTATCGGGGTACTCCGCCATTCCCGCCGTCAACGGACGGGACGCTCTAGCCCGACTCGATCGCCACCAACCCCATTTACTCATTACCGATGCCATCATGCCGGAAATGGATGGCTATGAGTTGGTGCGACAGATTCGCCAGCAGCCTAACTTTCGCCTGTTGCCGGTGATTTTCCTGACGGCCCGCAACGAAACTCGCGATCGCATTCGCGGCTATCAGGCCGGCATTGATCTGCATATGCCCAAACCCTTCGAGTTAGAGGAGTTGGCCGCCGTCGTCCGCAACTTCCTCGATCGCTACACCATGATGAGTCACGCCTCAGCCGTGGCCGCCCCCGCCCCTGCGCCCGTGCCAGACGGTCCCGATGTTAACATTGACCTGACGGACCGAGAACAGGAAGTCCTCGATCTGTTGAGTCAAGGCTTATCGAATAATCAAATTGGCGATCGTCTTTATCTGAGTTCCCGAACCATCGAAAAATACGTCAGTAACCTACTACGCAAAACCGATACCAGTAATCGGTCGGAATTGGTCCGATTTGCGATCGAACATCATTTGTTGCAGGGGTAGGGGGGGAAGAAGGCAAGAGGCAAGAGGCAAGAGGCAAGAGGCAAATAGGCAATCGGGGTAGGGTGCGTTCTGGCTTGCAATCGTGGGGGCGAAAAATTTTTCGCCCCTACCTACCGGAACGCACCCCTCGCTGGCGGAACCTGTCCCCTAACCCCGACGATGGGGGGGATGAAAACGATTAACAATTACCCAATGGATCTAGAAACCCAACAAGAGCTTATCGCCTATCTCAGCCAATATCTGACCGAGGCTCGTGTCGATCGCCTCGATGACGTGTTAGCCAAACGAACGCGACAAATCGCCGTCGTCTTAGAGGGGATTCATAAACCCCATAATGCCAGTGCTGTGCTTCGCAGTTGTGAGGGGTTTGGCGTGCAGGATGTTCATATCATCGAACGAGATACCGAATTTGATCCCAACCAACAAGTGAGTTTAGGGGCCGATCGCTGGCTGAGTTTACATCGCTACGACGACTATGGCGTTAATAATACCGCCATTTGCCTCGATCGCCTCAAAGAGCAAGGATTCACCCTGCTGGCGACGACTCCCCACGAACCGACTATCCCTATCGATGAGGTTCCCATCGAGGGTAAAATCGCCGTTCTCTTTGGATCAGAACTGCGCGGCTTGTCTACTTACGCCCTCAGTCATGCCGATGTGCGAGTCAAAATTCCCATGTATGGCTTTAGCGAGAGTTTCAACATCTCCGTGAGTGCGGCATTATGTTTATATGAACTCAGTAAACGCTTGCGTCAAGGGAATCAGCCCTGGCGGCTGACGGAGGCGGACTATACCGCCCTCAAACTGGAGTGGTTACGCCGCAGCATCCGAGCCTATGATCAGTTAGAAGCGGAGTTCGTCGCATCCCTCGACAAGCAGACTTAAATCGCCTTTGTGTTGAGGATGTGTTGAGGATGTGTTGAGGATGTGCTGTTGATTCTAGAAAGAGGAACCCGAGTTTATGAGTGATGTCGTGATGGAGTCTCCCGTGTACTTCGGACAGTTTGGAAGTTATCAAATCACCGAGAGCGATCGCCGGGAAGTCCGGATTTATCGTGCGGGTTTAGCGGTGGCGGCCCTCTGCTTTGCCGTAGGAACGGGCCTAACCCTGGGATACGGGGCCAGTGATTGGCTGTTACCAATCCTCACCTGGCTCTATTTTGGCTTTTGTTTAGCCCTAGGGGTGAGTCTGTTGACGATTCATATCTATCTCGCCCCCTTGCATCGTCTCTTACAAGCCTGCTGGCTCGTGGGTGTGGCCTCGGCGGTGGATCTGGTGTTATCGAGTGAGACGCCTTTAGCCTTGACGGTGTATGAACATCCTAATAGCCTTTGGGGTGTGGGGTTTATGTTTGTGGCCCTAACGGGGATTTATTTCAAAGAAGCCTTTTGTTTCAATCGTTTAGAAACCAAATTTCTCACGCCTCTGGTGCCGATTTTGCTGTTAGGTCATCTCAGCGGCTGGCTTCCTGAGGAAAGCAAACCCGTGATGTTGGGATTGTGGGCGATCTTGTTTTTGGTGTTTAGCTTGCGTAAACTGCCTCAAGCGATTCCCGATGATATCGGTGACAAAAGTGTGTTTGAGCATCTACGCGATCGCAACAACGAGACGATGTCCTCCCAGGAGGGGTAAGCGGACTCTGGAGTGATGAGTGACTCATCTTTTAACCGCGATCGCCCCTACTGGGTGGCTTGGGCGCAAATTAAGCGCATTGGTTCTGTACTAATGAGTCGCTTGCAAGATGAGTTTGGGTCCTTAGAAGCCGCCTGGCAAGCCTCAGAGGCGGGGTTACGGGCTGTTGAGGGGATTGGTCCCCAATTGGCGGCGGACATTCTTAGACGGCGATCGCAGCTCGATCCCCAGCGTCTTTATGAGAGCCATATCCAGGCCAATCCCCACTTCTGGACGTTATCAGACCCCGAATATCCCCGTCTGTTGCAAGAGATCCATAGTCCGCCGGCCATTCTCTATTACCGAGGCCTCCCCAATGCTGAAGAGATAGAGGGAAACGCCCCCACCATCGCCATTGTGGGAACGCGCCACCCCAGTCCCTATGGCATCAAATGGACACGCCGCCTCAGTCGCCGCCTCACGCACCAGGGATATACGATCGTTTCAGGCCTCGCGGCCGGAATTGACACCGAAGCCCACCGCACCTGTTTGGACGCAGGAGGGCGCACGGTGGCGGTGTTGGGAACCGGGGTCGATGTGGTCTATCCCCGCCGTAATCAGACACTTTACGAGGAGATTGTTGAAAAAGGATTAGTCGTCAGCGAGTATCCCGCCGGAACGCCACCCGATCGCCTCCAGTTTCCCCAACGTAACCGCATCATCGCCGGGTTAAGTCGCGCCACTCTCGTCACGGAAGCCCCCCAGAAATCCGGGGCTTTGATTACCGCCTATCTCGCCAACGAGTTTTGTCGTGATGTCTATGTGGTTCCCGGTTCCCTGGATAATCCCAACTCCCGAGGCTGTTTGGGCCTGATCACCCGAGGGGCGCAGTTGGTCATGGATGAGGAGAATCTGCTGCAAACGCTACAAGAGATGCCCACGGTAACGGTTCCCGCTGGTCGTCTCAGACCTGAATCTTCACCCGAGAAATCTTTATCACAAGACAAAGAATCTGTCAAGCTATCTGTCACTCCAGAGTCAGATCCCGCCCCGATACCCGAGGTTCCGGCCCATTTGGCTCACGTCTTCGCGGCGGTTCCCCCAGAAGCCACGGCGTTTGATGTGATTGTGGAGAAGTCAGGTACGGAAGCGGCCGCTGTGTCGAGCGCCCTCTTGCAGTTAGAATTGATGGGGTTTGTCTCAGCCCTACCCGGATTACGCTATCAACGCAGTTAATCCCCGATAGGTAAGGTACGCCCCTACGTCTTTTCTGTTCCCAGTTCCGGTGTTCCCTTCTTTTGCCTTTTGCCTTTTGCCTTTTGCCTTTTGCCTTTTGCCTTCTCTTTCCCTGTTCCCTTCTTTTGCCTCTTGCCTTTTGCCTTAACCTATGAAACTTCTAATTGGTAACGATGACGGTATTCTCGCCCAAGGAGTACAAGCCTTGGCGAATGCCTTAGCCGAGGTGGGCCATGAGGTGACTGTGGTTTGCCCTGATCGCGAGCGATCGGCAACGGGCCATAGCTTGACGATGCACCAGCCGATTCGCGCCGAACGGGTTGACGATCGCTTTCACTCCAGTATTGCCGCCTGGGCCTGTTCTGGCACTCCCTCAGACTGTATTAAGTTGGCGTTGAGTGCTTTAGTCGACTCCCCCCCGGATTTCGTTTTGGCGGGGATTAACCACGGGGCGAATGTGGGAACTGATATTCTCTATTCGGGGACGGTTTCGGCGGCGTTGGAGGGCTATATTGAGGGTATTCCCAGTGTGGCGTTCAGTTTGGCGAGTTTTACCTCTCGGGATTTTGAGGCGTCGGTGGAGTTCGCCCTGCGTTTGCTGAAGCAGTTGGGTGAACATCGCCCCACGGAACCGATGTTGTTGAATGTGAATATCCCACCGGTAACGGGCGATCGCATTGCTGGGGTAACCCTGGCCCGGCAAGGGGTACGCCGCTATACGGATGTGTTTCAGAAACGGGTTGATCCGCGCGGCAAAACCTACTACTGGTTAGCTGGGGAAGTCTTGGAAGAGTTGGATGATGAACCCCATAAAGCCGATATTCCCATTGATGGCATTGCGATCGCTCAGAATTATATTACGATGACTCCGTTACAGTCGAAGTTAATCTGTCCCTCGAAGTTAGACGAAATGCGAGGATGGGATTGGCTGAAGGGGATTTAAAACGCCGATGTACAGATGTAAACGCCTCATTAAGTGCGAACAACCTAGAGCGATAACGTGTTGTTAACCGCCTATTCCGAAACCGTATCTCAGACGGTGGATGAGACGTTAACCACAACCTCCAGTCAAGTAACGGGGTTGGTGGGAGCGTCGATTATTTTGCTCTTGGTGGCCACGGCGGTTGCCCTGATTACTCGCCGTTTTCGTATTCCTTATGTGGTGGGATTGGTGTTAGGGGGACTGCTAATCACCAAACAAGCATTACCGGCAGAGATTGGCTTAAATCCCGATGTAATTCTCAATCTATTTTTGCCGATTCTCATTTTTGAGGCGGCAATTAATACGGATATTAGTCGTCTGCGAAGTACGATTAAGCCGATTCTCTTGTTGGCTGGGCCAGGGGTGGTTTTAGCGGCGGCTATTACGACGGTATTTTTGCGTTTTGGCTTAGGGGTTGTCTGGATTACGGCGTCGGCGATCGGGGTGATTTTAACGATTACGGATACCGTGTCGGTGATTGGAGCCTTTAAAACTGTTAAAGTTCCGGGACGGCTGATTACAATTGTTGAGGGTGAGAGTCTGTTTAATGATGGGATAGCCCTGGTTTTGTTGACGATAATTAGTACGATTCATCGTCAAGGTTCCTTTACGGTTGGTGAAGGGGTTGAACAGTTATTTATTGCTTTGGTTGGAGGGACAATTTTAGGGTTAGGATTAGGATATCTCTGTGTTGGACTCCTCAAGCAATTGAATGATGCGTTAAGTGATACCCTGTTGACGGTTGCGGTGTCGTTGGGAACCTTTCAGATTGGGCAAGTTTTGGGGGTTTCTAGTGCGATCGCCGTGGTGATTGCGGGCTTAGTGATTGGTAATTCAGGATTTAATAAAATTTCTGCATCGATTAAAGTCACATTACTCAATTTTTGGGAATATGCAGGCTTTGGTGTGAACACGTTTATCTTTTTATTGGTGGGTGTAGAAGTCGAATCAAGTGTGCTGTGGGTGACTTTACCAAGCGCCATGTTGGCGATTTTAGGCTATCAAATTGGTCGCATTTTCTCGATTTATCCTCTCCTGTATTTGCTGCGCTTTTTTGATAGACCATTACCTCTGAAATGGCAACATGTGTTGATATTTGGCAACGTTAAAGGGTCACTATCGATGGCACTTGCCCTCAGTTTACCGTTTACATTGCCGGGGCGAGAAGATGTCATCACGCTGATTTTTAGTACGGTGTTAGTGTCCTTGATTGGGCAAGGGTTAAGTTTACCCTGGCTGGTGAAACAACTCAATCTTAATCAACCCTCTCCCCATAAAGAGAAAATTGAAAATTTACAACTGACGTTAATCGCCTCCAAAGCCGCTCAACAAGAACTCAATAGTTTATTTGAGTCGGGGAGTTTACCCAAATCTTTGTATGAAGAACTTTTTGCGAATTACCAGGCGAGAATTGCCACGGCTGAACGAGAATTGCGTCATCTTTATAATCAACGCATGACTCATGAGGATGAACCTCTCGAACCTGGGGGCTATTTAGATGGCTTACGTCGCCGTCTCTATCTGGCGGAAAAGGGGGCGATTAACGATGCTGTTCGCAAGGGGTTACTCTCGAATGAATTAGCAAGTCGCTATATCGATACCCTTAACCAAAAACTGATGTCTCTGCAAGATGATTAAGGGATTTAAGACGGAATCGGGTTTTCAACACTCCGCTTCACCCCTCCACCCCTCGTGTCATGGCTCTAGCCGTGACACGCACTCTGGGCGGCTCTGCCGCCTGTACTCGGGAGGCAGAGCCTCCCCAAGAGCATGACTTGGCTCCAGCCAAGTCACGAGGAAGTTTCTAGTGAGGGGATTCTGTATAAGGTTCCCTCAGGAACATAAGCCGAGAAAATTAATCACATCTCGGACTAAATCCGGTTTCGTTACCGCTAAAATGTTGGCCCCACTTTCGAGGATAGTACTGCCGTTGGGGATAATCAAATCTTCATGAACATGGGCTTGATAGCCGATAATTAAGGTTCCTTCAGGAAATCGCTCGTCTTGGGCAATTTCGGCGACACTGCGACCGATGATATAACAGTCTTGGGGGAGTGAGAGTTTTAAGACTTCGACTTGCCCCTGTTCAAAGTGCATCATGGCATCGACTTGAGGATATTCGATCGCATTGATGATGCGGTTGATGGCCAGTTGGGTGGTACTAATGATATGGGTGGCCCCGGCCAGTTGGTAGGGTTCGGCAAAGTCGCGATCGCTCATGCGTACGATAATCTGAGGTACGCCATAATGTTTAGATAGGGTGACGAATGCCAGGTTTAGGGCATCTTCTCGCAAGGCCCCAATCACGGCATCGGCTTTACGAACCCCGGCTTCAATGAGGGTTGTGGTATTGACGGCACTCCCTTCAAAAGCCATGACGCCAATCTTTTCACGGGCATATTGACAAGCCATCGGATCGGGGTCAACAATGGCGATGGTATGACCAATGTTCAATAAGGTATTGGCCAGGGCTAACCCGGTCATCCCGGCCCCGCCGATGAGAATATACATGAGAGTGAATGGGCTGAACGCCTCAACTTAGGGGTTGACAAAATTGTTTTTTTATGGTAATTGAAATTTTATGGTAATGGAAATTAGCCGCTCTGATCGAGCCATCGCTGTAAGATGATGGCGGCGGCTTTGCGATCGATGGCCCCTTTGTCTTGAGAGGGATGTTTGCCTGAGGTGCGGATGAACTCCTCGGCTTCGATGGAACTGAGACGTTCATCGACAAACTCGATGGGAAGCCCTAATGCTGAACCGATGCGGTGGGCGAGTTTCTCTAGGCGTTGGGCTTGTTTGCCCATGGTTCCGTCGTCAAGGCGATAGGGCATTCCGATGACTAAAACCGTGGCCTGACGTTCGTTGACGAGGTGACGCAAGGCCTCGATGTCTTGGGCAAAACTGCTGCGTTTGATGGTGGTGAGTTCTGTCGCCAGTAAGCCTAAGCCATCGCAACCGGCGACTCCGATGCGACGGCGACCTAAGTCGAGGCCGAGGGCAGCAACTCGGGGCTTCATGGGCGATCGCCATTACCATTCTGGGGCTGGCTTCCTGGCTGATCCTGGGGGCGATTCTCTGAATGGCCATTTTGGGAATGATGGTCATCTTTCACCGGCTGCGGGGATTGATGGGACCAAATCATACGGCCGGGAACGGGTTTGCGGGAAGGTTGCAGGCCGCCCAACACGTCGGACAGTTGCAATCCCTCTAGGCTGACTTGTTTGGTTTCCCGCAGTTTGTGCCAGACGGAACGAGACATCAGCAGGGTGTTCGCGATGGGTTCTGCACCGATACTGGTGAGATATTCCTCTCGTTCGGGTTGATAGTCCGTCGAGGCGAGGCGTAGGGCTTGGGGGGGCAGTTGTTGGGTAATGCGGGCCATTTGGGCCAGCAGTTCTGGGTATAACCAGGTGTAGGCGGGATGAACTGTCAGTTGGGCTTCGTGGTGGCTGCTTCCGTCGCGGCTGAGGCGAATTTGGAAATAGCCGATCGCCGCTTTGCGTTGCGGTTCAAAGACATAGCCACTGACGACTTCGGTGCGGCCAAACCACTGTTTTATCCCTGAGAGGATGGATTCAAAGAGGCTGGTTTTGAAGTCGAGAATGTGGCGATCGAACACCTGACGCACCAGAGGCGGCATGGAGACGGTGTCGAGTTGATAGAGGAGTTGGGCGTCGGAGTTGCTGACGGGGGTGAGGTTGGGCAAATCGGGTTCTCGTTCCCCGAGTTTGGCCAGAAGGTCCGGTTCAATGGTCCAATAGGTCATTTGGGCCAGGGGTTGAAAGCCGTTTTGGCGATAGAGGGCCATGGCGGCGTTATCGCTCACTTCGACTTCGACAATCCAGGTGCGGGCTTCCCAGATGGCTTCGAGACAATGACGCAGTAGAACCGTTCCCGTGTCTTGGCTACCGGCGGCGGGATCGGCGATCGCGCGATCGACGCGCCAGGTGGTGGAGGTGCGGTTCACGGGAGAGACTTGGATGGCCCCGAGGAGACGGCGATCGCATTGGGCGATATAGGCCCGCAACAGATTGCGGTAGGGGTTGGGGAAGAGGCTGAGGAGTTTTAGCAGGCCGTAATGCTGGCGGATGCGATCGAGATCTAGGGCCAAATCCAGTTCGTCGCTGGGGCTTTTGGCGGTGAAGGCATCGGCTTGCAGGAGGGATTCGATATTATCTAAGTCCCGATATTGAATGGGGCGAATATCAATTCTCGGGCTGACGGAGGTGGGGGGCGTTGGCGTCGATGTCATGGGAAAACCTAGGGGAAGGGGGCAAGGGGATGGGGGCAGGGGGAACCACTGCTACCATTTTAACGAAGATTCCCACCGCCCCCAAGGATTCAGGAGGTTCGGGGACGAATCAGAACCACGGGGGTTTGTTCGTCGGCGTTTCCGGCGGGGTTGCTACGGAGGGCGGTTTCGAGGAAACGAGGGGGTAAGTCAGGGGTGGCGGCGAGGACTTTGACGGCTTGTAAGTCGTTGACATCGACAATGGCTGCGGATAGGCCGGTTTCTTTTTGAATCCGCTCGACGACGGCTTGGGGGTTGTCGGGACCGAGGACGATAAATTGGTCGTAGGGGGGAAGGGTTCCGGTGACATCGTCAATGAGGCGGGCTTGTTCTCCGGCGAGGCGATAGAAGCCGCCCCGTTGCCCCAACAGACGCAGGCCAACGCCCCCGAGGAAGGCGAAAAACACCCGAGGGGTCCCCACTTGATCGATGAGGGTTTGCAAGCCGCAGGCGGTGGCCAGGCTGGAGGTGGGGAGGAACCAGTAACAGAGTCGCCGGGCTAGCCAGCCGGGTTTGACGGTGATCGGATCTCGCAGTCGCCCTTGGATGATGGCGAGGGGGGTTTCGCCGATGGTGACGATATCGCCGCTTTGGGCGTGGGGCATGACGTAGCGACGAATCACGTCAACGGGATCGTCGAGATGGGTGAGGAGATGGGTTTTGACGGGAAACACCTCGGCGTTGTCTTTGGTGAGCCAGTTGGCGGGTGCGTCGGCGTCGGGGTATTGCAGGGGGAAGACGATATGTCCGGTTTTGGGGATGCGTCCGCCGGGGCCGTAGGTGAGATAGTTGAGTCGTAGCCAGAGGGTTTGCAGGCGATCGAGGTTGGGGCCGGTTAGGCGCAGGTTGAGTTTAATGTGGGTACTGTGGCGGGCTTTGATGATGTAGGGGAACCAGTAGCCATCGGGGCGGGCGGCGGCATCTTCGTGGGCGGGGATGACGTCAATCTGGCAGGAGATGTCGGAGACGGAGGCTTTGGAGAGGAGGGTGGCGTTGGCGTTGACGTCGGGAACCATGATTTCGAGTCCCTCGGTGGCGTTGAAGAGTTCTATGTCGCCTTGGATGTGCAGGCGATCGCCCTCGTGTTGGGTGATGGCCCAGGTTCCGGGGCGAAATTCGAGTTGGTTGCCCGGTTTCCGTCGGTAGTTGAGGTCCAGGGCGATCGCCCCGAGAACCACCACCAGGACGATGATGCCAATCACAATGCCGAGAGTTACGTCGATCGCCACGATTCCTGTCTTGCCTCTACAATCCTAAAAACTCCCCTGGTTATACCATGAATCCTCGGCGATGGATAATGGCCTGGGGGTGAGGGGTCTGGTGATGGGGGTTACTCGGAGTTTGACTTAGATTTGGATGGACTCTTTTTGATGAATCGTTCGGCTAAAAGCCAGGCCCCAACTGAACAAAAGACACTCCAAAATAAGGCTATAACAAAGGGATGGGGTGGGGTAAACGGGAGTTCGATTTTTTCACCGTTGGGAGAGTACCAAGGTTCGGTCATTAACCCGGAGTTTGAGGCGACGATCGCACCCGCCACAATTCCCCCACCCACGGCTTGGATGTGGTCTTGTAACTTCTGGTTAGCCTCTTGTTGTTTTTTGTAGTAGGCCGCGCGGGGATGGTAAGCACATAAATAGAGGTTGGGGGCGAAAATTATCATCATAACAGATTATGATTCATGGCAGTTGCTTGGCCAGCAGCCCGTTGTTGTTTTGCTTGACGTGCGGCGGTGACTAAGGCAGATTGAGTCCGATTAAACGCCGTATCCCACCGTTTTTCATCCTGTAAATCGGCGATATAGTCTCGTAAATGTTTCATCACTTGAAGTTGAACGGTATGGGGTAAGGATTCAATTAGATTTACTAAGTCTCGAATGGCTGGGGATGACATCTATTTAATTTTCCTGGTAAGTTTCCCAAAAGTTTATAAATTGTCTAGCAACTTGAATTTGTTTTTTGGCTTCCGACACAGTAATGTTAACATCTAAATCATAATCACTCCGGTTGCGCATATCCTGTGCATCAATTAAAGCCCGGTGAAATTCTCGGAATTTTTGATTATCCTTAGCAAATTCTCGACCGAAAGCACTAATTACAGCAGAATGGCTGGAAAAACTTAAGTTTTTGGCTAATAAGAAGGCAGAAGCAATATAAAACATCGCATAATAAGCACGCGATGTTGCGAGTTCAGAAAGATTATTCTCTACCAATAAATCTGCACCCATCAAACTACGTTCTGCTTTTTCTAGTAGTAATCTTTGCTCATCACTCATAAAACAATTCCTTCTCTATGAACATTTAAGAGAAATGGACTTTTTTCTTGATTAAAACGCTGCTCCGAGACAAAAGCGCGGGAAATTACAGTGTCATATTTCAAGGATAACTCTTGAATTAGGCGACTGGTTTTCTCGATTTCATCAGTATAATTAAACGCAGACTTCATGACAATGAGTAAGTCAATATCTGAGTTGGGTTGTGCTTCTCCCCTAGCTTGAGAGCCATATAGAACAATCTGAACAATCTGCTCGGAATAATGAGCCTTAAACCAACTTTTGATGGAATCTATAATTTCCGGTAAATTTGGGTGTTTCATGGTTTTAAGTTTGGGGAAAACCTCATTTTGGTGTTGACCTTTAAACCTTAATAAATTCCGAGTTTAGGTCGATTTGCCAATTTTCATCAACAAATTCCAGGTTTTCATCATAGACTAACATCAGTTCTGCGATAGAAATGGGAGGGTTAGCAGTTTTGAGATTGAGGGTGAATTTCAGTTGAATGCGGCGTTTGTCTCCGGTAAAAATCACGCCACTGCTGATGAGTTGGGGCGACAGAGGACGAGGGAGGGTGATATTTTCATAAAAGCGATCGCTTTCATCCCAATAGCCGGATATTTGATAATCACATAATGCTAAATGCTCCAAAACTAGAGCATTAGCATCAATACCCTTAACCCCCTCGGATAAATTGTCCCAAACCGGATGATTTTTTAGAATCGTCATAGAAATCATCACGATTTATCCTCTTTTGTCCCCATTCTCGGAACCCGGTTTCGGAGGATTTCGGTAATCTCAGGATATTGATTGACCACCGCGCGATCGTCGGTCTTGGGACCCGCATTATTCGCCCCTGTCAGCTTGCGGGTACTGCTGGCATCCACGGCATCAGTTATCGCCTCATAATCTGAAAACCAATCTTCCAAACAATCCGCTATTTCTTCATCAGATGCAGTTTCCAACTCAGCCAATTGCTTTTGCAAGTCTCCTAAACTGTCCGAGACATCGGGATGATTAAACAGTTCTGGTTGTTGTTCCCAAACAGAGAGAAAAGCACTGATAATGTCTTCTGGGTTCATAATTATCCTAACCGGGGTTAATGACTAAAATACAGAAGAGGGCAGTCTCAAGATTTTACGCTCCAATAGCGCAAAATGCTGCCCAGTAGTAAGGAGACTCAAACCGTTTAGCATCGAGTTTCCTTTTCCAAGCGCCAAAAGTCAGTTTTCGTTTCATTTCCTCCCGTCGTTCTGGACTAATCACCGCACAGCTATCAATCCAGTCTACCAAATCTTGCACCGTCGCTTCCCGCAACCAAGTCTGAGTCTGCCGCAACGCCAGAACTACCGACAGTTCAGGTTGCTGCTGGAGAGTTTGATAAAACTGAATCATTAAAATCGCCGTCGAGATATCCGCCACCGCCCAGAGGGTACTGACCACATTGGGAGAACCCGCCAAAATGAAGCCACTGGGTAAACCGATATATTCATCACTGGTGGAGGTGAAGTCGGTGATACCCGTTTCGCAGGCGGACAGAGTGACGAGACGGCAGTTGGTCAGGTCAAGGCGTAAGATATCCTCTAAGGTCAGACATTTTTGCAGGTCGAGGAGTTTGTTGTCTTCTAGGGACAGATAGCGGCTAGGG
>NZ_JAWOCL010000059.1:0-6193 GCF_046483825.1 Sodalinema sp. | reverse complement strand
CATTGAAAGCGAAGGCCCCAAACTCAATCTCAATGATTTAGATATTTAAGCGATCAAGCAATTGCAGA
Source organism: Sodalinema sp. (assembly GCF_046483825.1). Taxonomy (NCBI): domain Bacteria; kingdom Bacillati; phylum Cyanobacteriota; class Cyanophyceae; order Oscillatoriales; family Oscillatoriaceae; genus Sodalinema; species Sodalinema sp. Next base: position 6,125 of record NZ_JAWOCL010000059.1, on the reverse strand, counting down.
AAGAGGGCGACCCCCAAGGGAACGCCCCTAAATCATTCCTGTTCCCTGTTCCGGTGTTCCCTGTTCCCTGTTCCCTGTTCCGGTGTTCCCTGTTCCCTGTTCCCTTCTCCCCCCAAAGTCGTGAGGAGTTGACAAAACATTTCTCAACGAGCAGCTTTTGCGTTATTACAGAGAGATTGCAAATCAGCGGCAAAACACGATCATGGTAGAGTTGACCCCCAATCCTAGTTACAGTCTCACCCTGCGCTTCCGACTCCCCAACCGCGCCGGAATGTTAGCCGGTGTCGTCGGTTCCATCGCCTCGGTGGGTGGAAATCTTGGGCAAATTGATTTAGTTGAACAGAGTCGGTATACCTCAATTCGGGATGTGACGGTGGATGCGTCGAGTACGGAACACGCCGATCGCATTGTGCAATCGGTGAAAGCGTTAGCCGACATTGAGTTACTGGAGGTGTACGATCGCACCTTCAACCTACATCGCGGCGGCAAAATCCGCATCGAAAGCCGTCTCCCTCTCAAACATCAGTCGGATCTGGCCATGGCCTACACCCCAGGAGTGGGACGAATTTGTAATGCGATCGCCGAAGACCCCAGCCAAGTCTACAATCTCACCGTCAAGGGCAATATGGTGGCCATTGTCACGGACGGCAGTGCGGTGTTAGGACTGGGTAATCTCGGGCCAGAAGCCGCCTTACCGGTCATGGAGGGGAAAGCGATGCTATTTAAGGAGTTCGCCGGCATTGATGCGTTTCCCATCTGCCTCAACACCCAGGATGTGGATGAGATTGTCGAAACCGTCAAACGGATTGCACCGGTGTTTGGGGGGGTGAATTTAGAAGATATTGCTGCACCGCGCTGTTTTGAGATTGAACGCCGCTTGCGGGCCGAAACAGATATTCCCATTTTCCATGATGACCAACATGGAACCGCCATTGTCACCCTAGCGGCTCTCATCAATGCCCTGCGCCTGGTGAATAAGTCCCTAGAGGAGATTCGCATTGTCATGAATGGGGCGGGGGCTGCGGGATTGGCCATCGCCCGTTTGTTGCAAAAGTCCGGGGCGCAAGAGATCGTGATCTGTGACTCGAAGGGCATTATCTCCCGCGATCGCGATCTACAAGCCGATAAACAAGCCTTCGCGGTGGAACGCGGCGGAACGCTTGCGGATGCGATGAAAGGGGCGGATGTGTTTATTGGGGTGAGTGTGCCAGGAGTCTTGACGGTGGAGATGGTGGACACCATGGCCCAGGATGCGATCGTCATGGCCATGGCCAACCCCATCCCGGAAATTCAGCCGGAGTTAATCGAGTCTAAGGTGGCGGTGATTGCCACGGGCCGCAGTGACTATGCCAATCAGATTAATAATGTCTTGGCCTTTCCCGGCATTTTCCGAGGCGCCCTCGATTGTCGGGCCTCGGATTTAACCATCAATATGTACATTGAAGCCGCCAGTGCGATCGCCTCGCTGGTTTCGCCGACTCAACTCAACCGGGAATACATTGTCCCCTCGGTGTTTGATGAGCGGGTGGCCACAGCCGTCTCAGCGGCGGTACAGCGGGCCGCACGAGAGGAAGGGGTAGCACGTAATTGATGAAGATGAATGAATAGATAAACAAAGCCCCGCATCACCCTAAGGAATGCGGGGTCACTGTTTCTATCAGAATGTCAGAATGTCAGAATGTCAGATCATTGGGGGAGTTAGCGGATGTATTCTTTGAGAATACTGTTGCGATTGGGATGACGCAATTTCCGCAGGGCCTTGGCTTCAATCTGGCGAATGCGCTCGCGAGTCACATTGAAGATTTGTCCAATCTCTTCGAGGGTCTTCATGCGTCCATCATCCAAGCCATAGCGTAGGCGCAAGACATCCCGTTCGCGGGGGCTGAGGGTATCGAGGACACTTTCGAGATCTTCGCGCAGGAGGCTTTTGGAGACCTGATCCTCGGGAGTTTCGCCATCGGACTCGATGAAGTCTCCCAGGCGAGAATCTTCTTCTTTACCGATGGGAGTTTCCAGAGAAATCGGCAGTTGGGCCGATTTGGCAATAAAGCGCAGTTTCTCGATGGTCATCTCCATGCGAGTGGCGATTTCTTCCTCGGTGGGTTTGCGGCCCATTTCTTGGGAGAGGAGTTTGGTGGTTTTCTTGATGCGGGAGATGGTCTCGTAGAGGTGAACCGGAAGCCGAATGGTGCGGGATTGGTCGGCGATGGCCCGTGTAATCGCCTGACGAATCCACCAGGTGGCGTAGGTTGAGAATTTGTAGCCTTTTTCGTGGTCAAACTTCTCAGCGGCGCGAATCAGGCCCAAACTACCCTCTTGAATCAAATCTTGGAACGAGAGTCCCCGATTCATGTATTTTTTGGCGATGGACACCACCAAACGCAGGTTCGACTGCACCATTTTGTCTTTGGCGCGGCGATCGCGGTAGAGGCGACTCCGGAAGCTGTTGCTAAATTTACGACTCTGTTTGGACCAAGACTTGGTGGTTTCAGGATCGTTCAAGGCCTCTTGGACGAGGGGCCAAACGTCTTCGATGGTGTCGGGTTTTTCGCCCTTCTCTTCCGTCAGACGTTCTCGAATCGGATCGGCAATCCAGGCGAGTTTTGCCCATTCCTCGGCGTTGGGTAGATGATCGAACTCTTCTTCGAACTCTTCTTGCAGAGACTCGATATAGAGTAAATCCTCAATCAGACGAGCGAGTTCAATCTCTTCGTCGGCACGCAACAGACGGATACGTCCGATTTCTTGCAGGTACAAGCGAATCGAGTCTTCGGTGTAATGTTTTTTCTTGGGGGCAGCTTTGCGTTTTGAACGAGATTTTCCGGGTTTGGCGGCGGCTTCGCCGGAACTGGGGATATAATTGCCTTCAGACTCGTTCTCGACGACGGCTTCGTCGGGTCGAGCTTCATCTTGCATGAGTAGATCGATTTCATTGCCCGATCGACCGACCCCCGGTAGGGTGCTGGATTGAATGGTAAGTACGTTATTCGCCTGGGTCATGTCGCGTTCCTCTTGACTCGGTGTGATTCGACTGATGATGATGTGGAATTTCCTGCGTAATCTTAAACGATCTAACGCAAGTTCGGCTAGACAGTTCGCAGTCAGATCTTAGATAGGTTGTGAAAAGCTTTCTTAGCTTAACTCAAATTCTCTGAGATCGTGTCGGGTCAGGATTTGTCGGAAAAATCCTTGGGGCGGTTGAACTTGGTGATAAGCTAGACCCCATTTCATTGATGTCTGAGGTACGCCTGACCGTTGAATCACCGACGCCGTGGCTGTGGATGAGACAAAGGTTAGGAAATACCTCCCTGATTTTAGCCGTTTTTATTGAAAATGCCCTCTATGGGGTGATGGCCGGCTCGACGATGAGCGCCGTCAGATTCCTAAAAACTCGGTCAAGGTTGGTTAGTTGTTTTAAGGAGCTTTCTGTTTGAAAAGTGTACGGCGTCATAACGTCGAGTGTACTGATCGCGGATCAGGGTTGGCTACAATGGTGTTCAGTTGAAAGGTGTTCAGGTGTAATTTAACGCAACTCTTTGCATCTAGCCACTCTGAACTCCTGACTTAAGATGCCATAATTGTTGAATGTTAACAAATTGATAATTTTTTGACTGTAGCTGCTCAACAATCGTTAACGTTGTTTGCGCCACGTCCTGACCACCATAGCAACCATCATGAAGGACAATCAGGGAACCGGGTTTAACTTGCTTCATGACGCGATCGCAAACCCGTTGTACCCCCGGACGGCGCCAGTCTTCAGGGACCACACTCCACATTACCGGACGATATTGCCAAGATTGAAGTAAATGCAGGGTTTTGGGGGTAAACAGGCCATTGGGAGGTCGCACATCCCGCACTTGGGCTTTTACCCAGTCTAGGGGGCGATCGCAGGCGTTGGCGATCGCCCCCTGGGTCGCCTCTAAACTCATCTGCAATCCCCGAGAACTCAGACGAGGAAAGGCCCGGTGCGTGTCCCCATGTAATCCCAGCCAATGACCCCGTTCAAAGACCGCTCGGGCTATCTCAGGATAGCGACGCACTGAGGCCCCCAACCAGAAAAAACTGGCCGTTACCCCCAACTGATCTAACACATCGAGCAGTGGCGGGGTGTACTGGGGATGGGGACCGTCATCAAATGTGAGAGCCACCTGAGGCTGGGTTGGCTTCGCTGACCAGAGACAATCCGGAAAGATGGGGGCCAGGACTCTGTAAAGATAGGGGTAGAGCGGCGCAAACATCAGCAATAATTTGTAATGATTTGTTGCAAAGTTGTTGAGGGAAACGCCCTGGACTCGACGAGCCATTCTCATCAGCTCTGTTCCGGGGGCGCAATGGCTGAAATCTCGTCTAAATTCGCTTGGGTCTGAGCTTTTAACCGATATTCAGCTAATTTCACCTGAGCCGTCCCATAGACTGGGGTTCCTTCGGGGATTCGCTGCAAATAGGCGATCGCCTCGGGGAATTGGCCCCCCGCCGCTTGGTTATAGGCTTGTTGCAGGAGCCAGGTGGCGTGGATGGTTTTTTGCTCTTGGTATTGGGCCAATTTCTCTAGGGCGCGATCGCGGGCCTCGGTTCCTGGAGGAATCATGCGTAAATAGCCCAAGGCCTCGGTAAAGTCCCGATTGGCGGCGGCGTTATAGGCCTGTTGGAGAAGCCAGTTGGCGCGAATCTCCCGTTTTTGCCGATACTCCCGTAACTTCGGTTGTAGCCGGTGATAATAGGTGCTACCCGGTGGAATTTGCTCAAGAGCGATGATAGCGCCCCGAAAGTCCTGGTGTTGGGCGCGATGTTGGGCCAACTCAATCCAAGAGCGGGCCTGACCATCGAGTTGTTGCTGTTCCGGGGTCGAATCGGCCTCTTGAACCGGTTGAATGGAGTCCCATTGGGCGATCGCCGACGGGGAAACTGTCGCTTGCAACAAATAAGCTCCCCCGAGCAACGCCAAAAGATTAACCCCTAAGCCAACGGCCAAGCCAAGGGAGAGGGGGGTGGCCTCGCCGCAATCGGGTTCCTGGTCAGGACGCTGATCGGTGACGGAGGGGGAAACTGAGACCTCGATCACCGAGCCATCGGCTCCCTGAGGTGGACTGGGGTGGACTGGGGTGGGAGGACTGGCCGCTTCGAGGTGGGGAACTCGGAACCAGATCGACTCATGGCGGCGAGGTGTAGCTTGAGAGTCGGTCGGCTCGAACACCCAATCGAGCAAGACTAAGGTTCCCTCGTCGTCCTCGGTGATTAGCCCTTGTAGGGAGGGGGCGATCGCATCTGAGTCAGCTTCAGGGGGTCGGTTGTGCTGGAAATAGAGCATGGAGTTCGTCGGGATCAGAGATTTCAGAGGTTATCGAAGCTACATGAGGCTACATGGCTTTTACAGCAAAGGCGTCCCGCTTTCCGGTCGTTGACATCCTCTCCCTGCAACCAAGAGCGGGTATGCCGGGAGATTCCCTGGGTCGCCCCAAAGATTTCGGGCTTCAACGGGTGCCAGCTAGACTGGGTGACCCCAGCCCCCGCCGCATCCCCTCCACAGGCCATTTCAACCACCCGTTGCCCACGGGCAGCGATAACTTGTCCACTGGCTACATCACGGGGTTTGATTGACCCGCCGTTATGGCAGTGATGAATCCGGGTTGAAAGGTCTTTGCGAACCTCGGCCCCACAATCCGGACACTCTTGAGACGATGCCCGAGCATCCACCTTGCCGTAAAACACATCACGCTTCCAACACACCCAGGGAAGGATTTGGTTTGTGAACTGTCCCAGTCCAGCATCGAGGGTGTGTTGGCCCAACATTCCCTTAGCCATAATGCGGAAATCCAAATCTTCCACGAAAACCATCCCCGCATCATCGCAAAGGTGATGAGCCAATTTGAAATGCCAGTCTTTTCGCGTATCGGCAATCCGTTGATGGACTCTGGCAATCTTCTTCTGGAGCTTCAGACAGTTATGACTTCCCTTCTGCTTTTTGTTGAGCCTGCGTTGCAGCCATCTCAGCTTGCGGTGCAGATTATTGAAGAAGCGGGGTCGCTTGACCTGTTCTCCATCAGACGTTGAGAGGAAGTATTCTAGTCCAACATCAATCCCCACCGGATGTCCATGAGGGGCGACAGCCGGAATCTCGACATCAG
>NZ_JAWOCL010000037.1:0-4477 GCF_046483825.1 Sodalinema sp. | reverse complement strand
ATCGGGAAAGCCTTAGCCAGCGTCGAACGCAGCAAATCCCGCAACCTCATCGAACTCCTCAGCAACCGCGACCTCTACCCCAAAGGCGACATTCCCCCAGAACTCCTGCAACAACTCGACCGCCTCCGTCGGGAAGTCACCGCCAAACAGCGACTCCTCGAAACCCTCGAAACCCCCACCAACTCCGATACTCAGGACATGGGCGGTCTGGGACAACGGGGCAGCAGTGCCGCCAGCTTCACCCCCGATGTCATGGACAGCCTGCGTCAACAATACGAACAGGCGCAACAAGCCTTAAGCCAACTCCTGGACACCCTCAACACCTACGACCCCAACTTCAGCCTCAGCCAACGAGTCCAACCCATCCAATTCTCGCAAATTCAGGCCTTGCTGGATGAGGAGACCCTGTTGATGGAATGGTATCTCAGCCCCCAGGGAATTTATACCTTTATCGTCAGTGGCGAAACCGGGGACATTTCCGTGCATCGCTCCCCCCCGGAACACTTGCATCAGTTACAGGAGTTGCGCGACACCTATCTCGACACCTATCAACGCCACCACTCCGACGACTGGGAAACCCATCTCAACCACTTCCTGCGCCGTCTCCGGGATATCCTGGAATTACCCCAACTCCTCGCCCAAATTCCCCCCCACAGCCGCCGCCTAATTGTCGTCCCCTATCGGGAGTTGCATCTGTTCCCCCTCCACGCCTTACCCCTGGGGGATGGCGATGAACCGGACTATCTCGCCGATAGATTCCCCCTCGGAGTCACCTACAGCCCCAGTTGTCAATTCCTGGAAGTCTCCCAACGCCAACGCAAAACCGGCAACCGCCAGCGCCTCTTTGCCATCCAAAATCCCACGGAAGACTTATATTATGCCGACTTAGAGGTTGACGCCATTTTAGCCAACTTCTCGGCCAACGCCCGCCGTCTGGCCCGCCAGCAAGCCAGCAAAACCCGTCTCAATCAAAACCCCCACCGCCAAGCCTTCCAAGAGGCGGACTATCTCCATTTTGCCGGACATGGGGCGTTTAATTTCAGCAGTCCCCTCCTGTCTCCCCTGGTGTTGGCGGGGGCGAAAGTCTCGGTCAGTGACTCAGAACGCCGAACCCTCTCCGAGGAAACCGCCACATCTGAACCCGCCGAAACTCGCTTTCTCCCCTGGCGCAAAGGCACCCAAATTGACCTGAGCAAATGTTACACCCTGGGGGAATTGTTTGAACTCGATTTACCCGCCTGTCGCCTGGTGATTCTCTCGGCCTGTGAAACCGGGTTAACGGACTTTTCGCCCAACTTAGAGGAATATATCAGTTTGGGGTTAGGCTTTCTCTATGCGGGGGCAACCAATGTGATTTGTAGCCTCTGGGCGGTGAATGATGTCTCGACGGCGATTTTGATGGTAAAATTCTATGAGGAAATGCAGGCTCAGCCCTCGGTGGCTCTGGCGTTGAAGCAGGCGCAACAGTGGATGAGAACCGTCACGAAGCAGGAGTTAACGGCCTGGCTGAATGAGTCGGAGTCGGCGTTAACCCCTCATCCGAAGGCGAAGCTGCGAGAGACGTTGAAGTTAGGCTTTAAACCCGCTAGTTACCGACCCTATGAACATCCGATTCATTGGGCGGCTTTTTGTGCGATCGGGGTTTAGTTATTTCAGTTTAGATGTAAGTTTAGTTTAATATTCCCTAGATAACCGGTTTTTGACCCTCATCATCTCCCCCACTCATTGCAAACCCAATAACCATGAAAAACTCAACCGAAACCTTGCTGATGCTCGCCGAACTCCTAGAAGCGGAACCGCCCATTTTACCGCCAGAGGCGTTGCAACAGGTTCAAACATTAGCAGCGGAATTAGAGACGTTTTCTGAAGCCAATCTCAATGAGATGGCAGACTTCATTATAACTTGGATCGGACAATTTCCACAAGAACAAGCTATTTTTGAACGGGATAAAAAAAGAGAACTCCAAGAAATCTCCGAACCGAGTGAAATCCAACGGACGTTTCCGAATTTCCAAGTCATCGAAGAAACAGAAACAACGGTGCTAATTACTCCCACTCCTCAGGCGGAGAAAACTTCCTTAGTTCGCCACATTAAGCAAAGCTTAAAACAATGGACTCAGAACAACAGATAACGCCGCCAGTTTATGCCCCAAATTTACATTTATTCGCCTTTCATCTCCGGCGAGGATTAACGGGAGAACCTGACTCCCTAGCCTCCAATCCTCAGCAGTTGTGGCAAAAGGGGGATGAGATTTTACAAGCCTTGGGGTTTAGGGAACGCCTCCAAATTGCTGGGTATCCAAATAACTCGGAAGAACCGCCGGGGGCGCAAGTTAATCTCAATCCCCAAAAACAACTGCCATTAAGCGGAAAACTCCCGAACTCCGATTTAACGATGACTGGGCTGGTGTTCACCCATCGGCTTTATGATAGTTATAGTTTAACGGTCAATTTACGCCGCCCGGAACAAGAACATCAGCAAAAAACTGACGATGTGCCGATTTCATTTTGGCGCAATTTAAATACAGAACGGCTGGTTTTCTTGCCTGATTTTGTCCAAAGTTCTCTGGGACAAACGTTAGTTTTAACGGCATTTTTGCCCGACTCACACCGCAACAAATCCCCAGAAGATTTACAAGAGTTTGCCCGCCGTTGTTTGAAACAGGTCATCCCCTCTCGCAAAATTAAGGTGTCGGCTTTGTGTCAAATGGGAGAGTTGTGGGGTAGCCCCATTTTTGAATTTGGCGGTCAAGTTTTGGATGCCAACATGGAAGGGGAGGCGGAAGTCCAACCTCATATTTTAATTTACCTGTTTCGCAATCAGTTGTCCAGCAGCAAGTTTGAGGGCGCTTATTGGCAACTCATCAATTTATTTTATTATCGAAATAAGGTTGTTTCTGCCTATCGGGAAACTCGCACGCTCTATCGAAAAACCTACGCAATCTATACAGATTTAGAGAAAAAAGTCAAGTCTTTTAAACAAGAGTTAACCCAAAATACAAGCCGTCTCGCCTTAACTCAGGCGCAATTAGAAGATCTAAAAATGGTCTTAAAGGAGTTGGCGGCGTTGGATTTAGAGTATGCGCGATTGTTGCGAAATTATAAGCATTGTCGCAATACTATTAGTATCAATACCAAAAATTATCAAGTGACGTTGACGGAGATTTTGCAGACCCTTCAAGAGCAGGAACATGAGGTTCAGGAGCAGGAACTGGAGTTTTTCCGGGAGTTTGGCGATCGCACCTCTCCCTATTTTCAAGCTCGCATCAATGACGAACTCAACTATTTTGTCGAGGGGTCAAGTTTAGCGGATAAAGCCATTGCCTCAATTCGCGGGATTGTGGAAATTGAACAAACCCAGCGCGATCGCAGTTTACAGGAACAAAACCAACAACTCCAAGACCAAATTCAAGCGATTGGCATGGGAATTGGTGCGGGGGCGATCGTTGCCTCAACGTTTCCGTTACGCTTCCAAGAGCCGATGACATATCCCTGGCAAGACAATCGGGGTGAAAGCATCCATCCCTTTGCGAGTGCCCTTCTGTTCAGTCTTCTGGCAGCCATTTTGGCTTGGGGGGGGACGAAATTCATTATCTGGCGTTTCTGGCGCCAGTCGCAATGATGAGGTTCTCTGGCTAGAGATTGAAAATCGTTTCAGGCTCCCCTCCATCCAGGCGGAGAGCCACCCGAGGGCGTGCCACGGCTTCAGCCATAGCACGAGGCCATCCCCGTCGCGTGATTCGCGGGGAGTCGTCAAATCAGGCACAACCCCAGTCAGGCTGAGTGGACAGCCAAGCCGCGAAACGGGGTAACCGAAAACATGACAAGTCGCTCTAGCAGTTTTCAGATTTGTTAGCTAGACTCGTGGCATAAAACTGATCAGAACCTCCATTTTTGTTGCACTGGATACCAATTTGGGAGAGAACGGTGGGGATTTTTTGCCCCTAGTTTGACCGTCATCCTAAATGGGTTAAACAAAAGACCAGAACAATAGAACCAGTTGGGTGCATCATGAAGCGATATAAGCCTGGGCGAAGCCAGGGATATACAATTCCTGAGCTTCTCGTGATTGTTGTGATTCTAGGAATCCTGAGTTCGATGACTCTGACGAGTTGGTCGTATTTTGTCGCCAATCAGGCTGTTAAACAAGCCAATGAAGCCGTATTTATAGCGATGCGTTCCGCCCAGAGTCAAGCCAGAACGTCCAAGGAGCGATGGCAAGCGAGTTTCCGAGAAGAAGATGAACAGGCATTCTGGGCAGTTCATCCGGCCAGGGTTCACCCCGATGAGGCTCAATGGATAGCCCTATCATCCGCCGTTCGCTACGATGAGGAGAATAGCACTCTGCGGCGGGTTCAGGGAGCGCGACAGGTCGTTTTTGACCGTCGTAATCATGTGATTGGTCAATTAGGACGAATGACGATTGTTCATCGAGATAATTCTGAGTCGAGACAAACGTACAACGCCTCAACTCAGA